>NZ_JAVKLW010000041.1:0-15447 GCF_031538885.1 Limnohabitans sp. | reverse complement strand
GCCGCATGGAAACCGTGACGGATGAGGAATTGACTATGATTGAAAACCGATTGAATCACCGCCCCAGAAAGCGACTAGGATTCAAGACACCTCACGAGGTATTCCATGCCTCGTTAAAGCGTGTTGCACTTCGTCCTTGAGTCCGCCTGATTTGAGATTCTGTAAATTCACCAAAATTTGGCATGCGTTAGTCCCACGATAATCACGGGTTATTCAAAAACTTACCTACCATGACCGCCGACACGCCCACCGCCCCCGACACCACAAACACCGACGCGCCGTTCATGCGCGTCATCAAAACCTATGTGCTGCGTGCGGGTCGTATGGGTTCTGGCCAAGTGCGGGCGTTTGATCAATTCGGGGCGCAGTTTTTAGTGCCTTATGCGCCTGAACGTTTGGATGCTTCTGCCACGTTTGGCCGTGCCGCTCCGCTGATTTTGGAAATTGGTTTTGGCATGGGTGACGCCACCGCCAAGATTGCGCACACGCGCCCTGACGACAATTTTTTGTGTTGCGAGGTTCATGCACCTGGCGTGGGTGCGTTGCTTAAGCGCTGCGGTGAAGAAAACATTGGCAACATCCGCATCGTGCAGCACGACGCGGTGGAGGTGATGGACTACATGCTGGGCGGCAACAACTTAGACGGCGTACACATCTTCTTTCCCGACCCTTGGCACAAAAGCCGTCACCACAAACGCCGCTTGATTCAAAGCGCGTTCGTCAACTGCTTAGCCCAACACATCAAGCCCGGCGGCTACCTGCACTTGGCCACCGACTGGGCGCCGTATGCCGAGCAAATGTTGCATGTGGTGTCTGCCGAGCCCTTGCTCAAAAACACCGCCACCGACCCCAGCGGTTTTGCCGAAAAGCCCGCCTACCGCCCGCTCACCAAGTTTGAAAACCGTGGCTTGAAACTCGGCCACGGCGTATGGGACTTGGTCTTCACCAAGGTCTGAGTTTGTCGCGCATTCCCACGCGCCACGGCGTCGGCCCAAGCCGCGTGACACTGCCGCTTGGCCCTTGGGCCACGGTGCTGGATTTTTTGTTAGAGCGCATGCCCGACATCTCGCGCGAGGAGTGGCTGCACCGTTTTTCGCAAGGCTTGGTGCTCAACGCATCGGCACAGCCCGTCGCGGCCACACAGGCCTACACACCGCACACCCAGCTCTGCTACTACCGCCACATCGCCAACGAGCCGGTGCTGCCCCAGAAAGCCAGCATCGTGTTTGAAGATGCGCACTTGATCGTGGCGGACAAACCCCACTTCATGCCAGTCACGCCCGCAGGCCGTTATGTGCAACAAAGTTTGCTGGTGCAACTCAAACACCTCACAGGCCTTGACGACCTCGTGCCACTGCACCGCATTGACCGCGAGACCGCAGGCTTGGTGATGTTTGGTAAGCGCTTAGCTGACCGCGACGCCTACCACGCACTGTTTCGCGACAAGGCCCTGCACAAGGTGTACGAGGCGGTGGCGGCCTACAACCCTGCGTTAGCGCTACCGCGCATCCATCAAAGCCGCCTGCAACCCGACACACTTTTTTTCAGAACACAAGAAGTGGCGGGCGCGCCCAACAGCGAGACACGCATTCGCCTGCTCAAGGTCGAAGGCGCACGTGCGCTGTACCAGCTAGAGCCCGTCAGCGGCAGGCGCCACCAGTTGCGTGTCCACATGCTGGCCCTGGGTTTGCCACTGGAAGGCGACCAGTTTTACCCCACGGTGTTACGTGGGCCAGATGCGGAGGAGGACTTCAGCCAGCCCTTGCAGCTGCTGGCCAAAGGCGTGGCCTTCACCGACCCCATCACGGGCGAGGCGCGTGAATTTCAAAGCGCGTTGCGTTTGAGCATTGCGCTGTGAAACTCAACGCGCAGAAGCATCGGGCAAGCCCAAGGCTTCAAAGGCTTGAAGCCTTGATTTCGCGTACCGTGATTTGGTACTTGAACGTGTCAGGCGCATAAGAGTCGGCGCGGCCATCTACCGTCTCCGCCACGGGGTACATCAAGAAGCCTAAGCGCTCTTCTTTGCTGCTGGGCAGCGTCACATCGTGGGCTGTGTTCCAGCCCAGCCAGTTGCCTTCCCAGCCACCGAACAGGCGGTTGTAGACGGGCTGCACCACGGCGTTGTCGGTGCGCTTGATCCACTCAGGCGTTTCTAGGCGCATCACTTTGACCACATCGGCGGGGTCCATCGCCACCCAACCGTGGGCTTGCAAATACACCTCGGCGCGGCAGTGTTGTGCGCCTTTCAAGCTAGCGGGGTTGCCCGACAACTCTTTGTAGCCAAAGGCCGAGGGCACCAACCGCAAGCCATACACATCGCGTGCGGGCACGCCCACCGAGCGGCACAGGCCGACAAACAAGGCGTTGATGTCGGCGCACTTGCCGCCCAAGTTACCGGTCTCCAACATGGTTTTGATGTCGCCCTCGCCACAGCCACGTGTCTTGGGTTCGCGCCATGCGTTGGCCACCACCCAGTCGTAAATGGCGCGGGCTTTTTGTGCATCGGTCTTCGCGCCTTGTGTGGCCTTGAGGGCCGTGGTGCGCACGATGCCGTCGGTGGGCAACAAATGCGTGGCACGGGTGTAGTAGCGCAAGGTGTCTGCGTCTACACGCGTGAAGGTGTGCGCGGTGGGCTGGGCGATGTCCACAAAACGGTTTTGCGTTTGCACGCGGCTGGTGACTTCGACAAATGGGGCCACGCCCGCCACGAACTCGCTGTAGAGCATGCGCGCACCGTCGGTGCCGTCACTCACCATCCGTGAGGTGCCGTTCGATTGAAAACTGCTTTCCAGCGAACGCTGCCAATCCGAGTTGATGCTGGGCACAGGCAACCACACACGGGAGGCCCCTTTTGCGTCGGCCAAGTCCACACGGGTGGTGACTTCAAACGTGCGCCATTGGCCCGCTTGGGGCTCGAAGCGACGCGCAGATGTTGAGGGGCTGGTTTGGGCCAAGGCAAAGCTGGGCACACCGCTGAGGGCACACGCAGCTGCAGCCCCCTTGAGAAGGGAACGACGCACGAGAGTCATGAAAGAGAGCTCCGAATAAGTGAGGAGACCTGTCGGCACATGCGAGGCGCAAACCATGTCGCGCCAATGCCCCGAAGGCAGGTCACCTCGCGCAAAGTACGCAAGGCGCGTGAATTATCGCTTGGGGGTGACGGGCTTGAGCACCGTGTGGGTCAACGAAGCGTTTTGACGTACATCGGCCAACCACGCATTGGCCTGCGCCCCGCTCCAATCCACATCGCCCACGATGCGCCAGCGCGCTTGGCCATTGGGAGCCATCAGGATGGTGGTGGGATACACCGTCACACCCCAGCGTTTGGCCAACTCGCCTTTGGCATCCGAAATCACGGGGAAGGTCATGCCCGTGCTTTGCATGTAACGCGCAGCGCGTGCGGCGGGTTCGCGCACATTGATGGTCAACACCACAGTTTGGTGGTCGCTGATGTCGTGCAGGGTTTGCAGTGTGGGCAGCTCGTCTTTGCACGGCGCACACCACGTGGCCCAAAAATTGAGCACCACCACTTTGCCAGCGAGTTCAGCCGAGCCCCAAGTTTGGCCTTGCAAATCGATGGCTTCTAGCTTGGGCGTTGGCAGGTTCGCAGGCCAGCGCGTTTGGTCGAATTGCGCCCACGCTTGGGTCACGCACACGCTGGACACGAGCAAGCTCACAACGGGCACAACAAAAAGGCCCAACACCTGTTGGGCCTTTGTTTGCAAGCTGCTTGGGCTTGCTTGCGTGCGTGTGTGCAACCGTGCGTTCATGCGTGTGAAGCAGCGTATCAAACGCGCTCGGTCACCCAAGCTAGCACGCTGGCCAAAGCTTTGGGCAAGGCAGCGGCATCGGTGCCACCGGCCATCGCCATGTCTGGCTTACCGCCGCCTTTGCCGCCCACTTGCTGGGCCACAAAGTTGGCCATCTCGCCTGCTTTGACTTTGCCCACGTTGTCCGCGGTCACGCCTGCGGCGATGTTGACTTTCTCACCATCCACAGCGGCCAGCACGATGATGGCCGACTTCATCTTGTCTTTGAGCTTGTCCATGGTGTCGCGCAAGGTTTGGGCCGCGCCAGCTCCACCACCTACCCCTTCGAGCTTGGCCACCAAGAGCTTGGTGCCTTGGATGTCCACCGCTTGCGTCAGCAACTCATCGCTTTGCGCGGAAGCCACTTTGCCTTTGAGGGCCGACACTTCTTTCTCCAGCGTTTTGACTTGCTCTAACACTTGGGCCAAACGTGCGTTCAACTCTGTCGGTGGCGCTTTGAGCGCGCCAGCCGCTTGGGCCACGGAGTTTTCGAGCGACTGCAAGTAAGCCAAAGCATTCGAGCCTGTCACCGCTTCAATGCGGCGTACGCCAGCGGCCACGCCGCCTTCGGCCACCACTTTGAACAAACCAATATCACCCGTGGCTTTGACGTGCGTGCCACCACACAACTCGCGGCTAGAGCCGATGTCGAGCACGCGCACGGTCTCGCCGTACTTCTCGCCAAACAGCATCATGGCACCCGTCTTCTGTGCGGACTCGATGTCCATCACACGCGCTTGTGCCGCAGCGTTGGCCAAAATTTCGGCGTTGACCTTAGCTTCGATCTCTCGAATCTGTGCATCCGTCACGGGGGCGTTGTGGGCAAAGTCAAAACGGGTGCGCTCGGCATTGACCAAGCTACCTTTTTGTTGCACGTGGTCGCCCAGCACTTCGCGCAGAGCTTTGTGCATCAAGTGGGTGGCCGAGTGGTTGCGCACGGTGGCGGCGCGCACTTGCTCGTCCACTTGGGCACCCACATGGTCGCCCACAGCCAAGGTGCCTTGGGTCAAGGTGCCGTGATGGCCGAACACGTCGGCCTTGATCTTCAAGGTGTCTTCCACCGCAAAGCTTGCAGAGCCACTGACCAACACACCTGCGTCGCCCACTTGGCCGCCGCTCTCAGCGTAGAACGGTGTGGCGTCCAACACCACCACACCTGTTTGGCCGTGTTTGAGTTCGGCTACTGAGTTGCCATCCACATACACCGCCATCACTTTGGAGGTGGCTTTGAGGTTGTCATAGCCCACAAAGGTATTGCCTGCGCCGATGTAGTCCAAGGCCTTGTTCATCTTGAACTTGCCTGCGGCGCGAGCTTGGCTTTTTTGTTTTTCCATGGCGGCGGCAAAGCCTGCTTCGTCCACTACAAAGCCTAGATCCCTGCAAACATCTTGCGTCAAATCGAGGGGGAAACCATAGGTGTCGTGTAGTTTGAAAGCGACTTCCCCTGAAAGAACTTTTGGAGTTAATTCAGCTGGAGGTAAAGAATTATTAGTTTGCATAAATTCGCCACCGCGAACTGCACCTTCATAAAACTTATGTGTGACAGCAGTGTTTAGTATTTGCATCCCCACTTCCAGCGTCTCAAAGAAGCGTTCTTCTTCGGCCTTCAACACCGACGCAATGCGCTCAGCCTGCGAAGCCATGTTGGGGTACGCATCGCCCATGAGCTTGACGAGGTCAGGCACGAGCTTGTGGAAAAACGGTTTTTTCTGGCCCAACAAATAACCGTGGCGAATGGCGCGGCGAATAATGCGGCGTTGCACATAACCACGGCCTTCGTTGCTGGGCACCACACCATCGCTCACCAAGAACGAGGTGGCACGGATGTGGTCGGCAATCACGCGCAAGCTCTTGTGGCCCAAGTCTTTGCAGCCGGTTTCACGCGCTGCGGCTTGGATGAGGACATCAAAGATGTCGATTTCATAGTTGCTGTGCACATGCTGCAAGATGGCGGCCAAGCGCTCCAAGCCCATGCCCGTGTCCACGCACGGTGCGGGCAAGCGGGTGACTGCGCCTGTCTCGTCCATGTTGAACTGCATGAACACGTTGTTCCAAATTTCGATGAAGCGGTCACCGTCTTCATCGGGGCTTCCGGGTGGGCCGCCAGGGATGTGGTCGCCGTGGTCGTAGAAGATTTCAGAGCAAGGGCCACAAGGGCCGGTGTCGGCCATCATCCAGAAGTTGTCGCTCTTGTAGCGGCCGCCTTTGTTGTCGCCAATGCGAATCACGCGCTCGGGGGGCAGGCCAATTTCTTTGGTCCAAATGTCGTAGGCCTCGTCGTCTTCTTGGTAGACGGTGGCCAACAAACGGTCGGCAGGCAACTTGTAGACCTCGGTCAACAACTCCCACGCCCACTTGAGCGATTCACGCTTGAAGTAATCGCCAAACGACCAGTTGCCCAGCATTTCAAAGAAGGTGTGGTGACGCGCGGTGTAGCCCACGTTTTCCAAGTCGTTGTGTTTGCCACCGGCGCGCAAACACGCTTGCACCGACGCCGCGCGCACATAAGAGCGCTTGTCTTCCCCCAAGAACACGTCCTTGAACTGGACCATGCCCGAGTTGGTGAACATCAAGGTGGGGTCGTTGCCTGGCACCAGCGGGCTAGAGGCCACGACGGTGTGGCCTTTGGATTCAAAAAAGTCCAGAAAAATTTTGCGAATATCAGCGACGGTGAATTGGGGTTTAGTCATCCTCGAATTATAAGTTTCGGTGTCACCCTAAAGTCATCGCGGACTCGGGGTCAGCGGTATGCTCTGTGCCATCTAATTTGGAGACCCTCATGGACATGAAGACAGCGCCCCTTTCTTTGCTCAACGACCCCACTTTGCTCAAGACCGATGCCTTGATCAACGGCCAATGGGGCAAAGGCGCCAGCCGCTTCGATGTACATGACCCCGCCACCGGTCAAAAGCTGGTCGATGTGGCCAATCTCACTGCCAAAGACGCCGAGGCCGCCATTGACGCAGCCAACGCCGCTTGGCCCGCGTGGCGCAGCAAAACGGGCAAAGAACGCAGCACCCTCTTGCGCAAGTGGTTTGACCTGCTCATGGCCAACCAAGAAGACCTCGGCCGCCTCATGACGGCCGAGCAAGGCAAACCTTTTGCCGAAGCCAAAGGCGAAGTGGCCTATGGCGCGAGCTTTGTGGAGTGGTTTGCCGAAGAAGCCAAGCGCGTCAATGGCGAAACCCTGCCCCAGTTCGACAACAACCGACGCTTGATGGTGCTCAAGCAGCCCATCGGTGTGTGCGCCGCCATCACGCCGTGGAACTTCCCATTGGCCATGATCACCCGCAAGGTGGCACCGGCATTGGCAGCAGGTTGCCCTGTGGTCATCAAACCCGCCGAGCTCACGCCCCTCACCGCCTTGGCGGCGGCTGAGTTGGCCATGCGCGCTGGCATCCCTGCGGGTGTACTCAACATCCTCACGGCCGACAGCGACAACAGCATTGCCATTGGCAAGGTGTTTTGCAGCAGCGACATCGTGCGCCACATCAGCTTTACGGGCTCCACCGAAGTGGGTCGCATCTTGATGGCGCAATCAGCCCCCAGCATCAAGAAGTTGGCCTTAGAGCTGGGCGGCAACGCCCCCTTCATCGTGTTTGACGATGCCGACATTGACAGCGCCGTGGAAGGCGCCATGGCCAGCAAATACCGCAACGCCGGTCAAACCTGCGTGTGCGCCAACCGCATCTATGTGCAAGACGCGGTGTACGACGAGTTTGTGCAAAAGTTCACCGCCAAAGTCAAAACCCTCAAGGTGGGCAACGGCTTTGACGAAGGCGTGGTGCAAGGCCCGCTGATTGAAGACGCCGCCGTGCAAAAGGTCGAACGCCATGTGCAAGACGCCATTGCCAAAGGCGGCAAGGTCATGGTGGGCGGCCACAAGATGGAAGGCCAGTTCTTTGAGCCCACCGTCATTGCCGACGCCCGCGCCGACATGCTGTGTGCGCGTGAAGAAACCTTTGGCCCCTTTGCGCCCGTGTTTCGCTTCCACAAAGACCAGGAGGCGATTGATGCGGCCAATAACACCGAGTTTGGCTTGGCCAGCTACTTCTACAGCCGCGACATAGGTCGTATCTACCGCGTGAGCGAAGCGCTGGAATACGGTATGGTGGGCATCAACGTCGGCATCATCGCCAGCGAGCATGTGCCGTTTGGTGGTGTCAAGCAATCGGGCTTGGGTCGCGAAGGCTCTAGCCACGGCATGGATGAGTACTTAGAAATGAAATATCTTTGCTTAGGAGACATTCTGAAATAGAGGTAAGGCCTTTAAATCTTTGTCGTAGCACAGCATGGGCCACGCCAAGTCTAGATACAATGCCATCACTTTCGCGGGTGTCGTTCAATGGTAGGACTCTTGCTTCCCAAGCAAATAACGTGGGTTCGATTCCCATCACCCGCTCCAAACAAAAAAGCCGCTCAACAGAGCGACTTTTTTGTTGGCGAGGCTTTGAGTTAAATCAAGCTCACGCCAGTTTTTCTTTGCAAGAACTCGCGGGTCACGCCAGGGGCCAGCTCAATGACTTTCAAGCCTTCTGGCACCACGTCCATCACGGCAAGGTCGGTGATGATGCGGTCCACCACGCCCACGCCCGTCAAGGGCAAGGTGCAGTCTTTCAAGATTTTCAAATCTTCGGTGCCGTCTTTTTTCTTGGCCACATGCTCCATCAAGATGATCACGCGCTTGACGCCGGCCACCAAGTCCATCGCGCCGCCCATGCCTTTGATCATCTTGCCGGGAATCATCCAGTTGGCCAAATCGCCCTTCTCGCTCACTTGCATGGCGCCCAGAATGGAGAGGTTGATCTTGCCGCCACGGATCATGGCAAACGATTGATCGCTACCAAAAATGGCCGAGCCTTTGATGGTGGTCACGGTTTGTTTGCCTGCGTTGATGAGGTCGGCATCGACTTCATCTTCATAGGGGAACGGCCCAATGCCCAGCATGCCGTTCTCGCTTTGCAGCCAGACTTCCACGTGGTCGGGCACGTGGTTGGCCACCAAGGTGGGGATGCCAATGCCGAGGTTCACATAAAAACCGTCTTGCAGTTCGCTTGCCGCGCGTGCGGCCATTTCGTCTTGAGTCCAAGCCATGTTGAGCCTTTCAGTTGGGGACAGCGCTAAAGGTCTGTCCCGCAAGTTAATTAGTTTTTACGGTCGCGGGTGGTGCGCTTTTCAATGCGCTTCTCGGGCGTGGGGTTGTGCACGATGCGGTGCACGTAAATGCCGGGCAAGTGAATGTCGTCAGGGGCCAATTCGCCCGTGGCCACAATGCGCTCCACCTCCACCACGCAAATCTTGCCAGCCGTAGCAGCCGCAGGGTTGAAGTTGCGTGCGGTCATGTTGAAGCGCAGGTTGCCTGAGCGGTCGGCCACATCGGCTTTGATGAGCGAAATTTCGGGCACCAGTGAACGCTCCATCACATAGGTCTCGCCGTCAAACTCGCGCAGTTCTTTGCCCTCGGCCACCAAGGTGCCCACACCGGTTTTGGTGAAGAAAGCCGGAATGCCCGCACCACCTGCACGCAGCTTTTCAGCCAAAGTGCCTTGGGGCGTGAACTCCAACTCCAACTCGCCTGAGAGGTATTGGCGCTCGAACTCTTTGTTCTCGCCCACATAGCTGGAAATCATTTTTTTGATTTGGCAGGTTTCAAGCAACTTGCCCAAACCAAAACCATCCACGCCCGCGTTGTTAGAAATGACGGTCAAGTCCTTCACCCCCGTGTCGCGCAAGGCGTCAATCAAGGCTTCAGGAATACCGCACAAACCAAAACCACCCACAGCCATCAGCTGGCCGTCGGCCACGATGTCTTTGAGTGCTTCAGCAGCAGAAGGGAAAACTTTGTTCAAGGGATGCTCCAGTCAAAGTACAACAGAATGACATTACGATACTACGTAACCAACTACGTAGTTCTTCGTAAGCACAGACCCCCTCACGTTTTCTCATGATTGACTACCGCCAAGCCTTTGATCTTGCGCCTGTGGGCCTCGTGCTGTCACGCAACCGCACCATGGTGGGCTGCAATCAACACGTGTGTGACATGTTTGGTGCGACGTGCGCGCAGTTGATTGGCCAATCGTTTCAGGTGCTCTACCCCAGCGCGGACGAGTACGAGCGCACGGGCGCACGCATTGAACTCAGCCTCAATGCCAAGGGCTTGTATGCCGATGACCGCGTGATGAAGCGCATCGATGGTCGCCTCAAAGGCGAGCCGTTTTGGTGCCACGTCACAGGCCGCGCACTCAACCGAGCAGCCCCCCATGAGGCTGGCATTTGGAGCTTTGAAGACCTCAGCGCCACCCGCCCTGTGCGTGCCGAGCTCACGGCACGAGAACGCGAAGTGGCTGCGTTTTTGATGGAAGGCATGACGTCCAAAGAAATTGGCAAAGCGCTAGGCATCAGCCACCGCACGGTGGAAATCTATCGGGCCAAGCTGATGCGCAAATACAAAGCATCCACTACCGCCGACTTGGTGCACAAACTGGTGGTGGGTTGAGCTGTTTATTTCGGTGCATCCACCACTTCAGCCGCAGCCCTGAATCCTTCCACTGCAGCAGGTACACCGCAATAAACGGCCGCGTGCAACAGCACCTCTTGAATTTCTTCTTGAGTCGCGCCGTTGTTCAGTGCGCCACGCACGTGGCCTTTGAGCTCGTGAGATTTACCCAAAGCAGTGAGCATGGCCACGGTGATGAGGCTGCGGGTTTTCAAGTCCAAGCCTTCACGCTGCCACGTGTCGCCCCACGCGGCGCGGGTGATGTGGTGCTGCATGGGCAAGGTGAAATCGGTGGTGCCTGCAAATGCTTTGTCGACAAAGGGCTGGCCCATCACTTGGGTGCGTTTGGCTAACCCATTTTGAAACGCGGCATCGGTGGGGTGGGCATGTGGGTTTGTCATGTAGGTTCCTCAAGTGCAATCAAGTCTGAAATGAGCCCTAGGATAATCGCTCGAGCCCACCACACACACGGAGAACCCGCATGAACCGCTACCCTCACCCCGAACTCAAAGACTTGCCCGAAGACATTCGCGCCAAGATTTTGGAAGTGCAAGACAAAGCAGGCTTTGTGCCCCATGTGTTTTTGGCTTTGGCGCGTCGTCCCGCCGAGTGGCGTGCCTTTTTTGCTTACCACGATGCCTTGATGGTGCCCGAGTCGGTGGGCCGCGACAGCACCCTCACCAAGGGTGACCGCGAGATGATCGTCACCACCACCAGCGCCGCCAACCAGTGCTTGTACTGCGTGGTGGCGCACGGTGCCCTGTTGCGCATCTACGAGAAAAAACCTTTGGTGGCCGACCAAGTGGCGGTGAACTACCGCAAGGCCGACATCACACCACGCCAACGCGCCATGCTCGACTTTGCGATGAAGGTGTGCCAGCACAGTGATTTGGTGGAGGATGCCGACTTCATTGCCTTGCACGCCCACGGCTTCAACGACGAAGACATTTGGGACATCGCCGCCATCACCGCCTTCTTTGGATTAAGCAACCGCATGGCGAGCTTCAGCAACATGTCGCCTAACCCCGAGTTTTATACGCTGGGCCGCTTGCCCAAACAAAAATAAATGCGATGCCGTAGCGGATGTGGCGCGTGTTGCATTGCGCCCTCCATCACCAGCGCCCTACCCGGCATGCCGCACGGCAAACCGGCTGGTGTGCCGTGTGTGCAATTGCTGCCCGACATGCGTTGCGCGGTGTTTGGCAAGCCTGAGCGGCCTGCTTTTTGTGGCGGGCTGCAACCTTCCGCAGAGATGTGCGGCAGCACCCGCGAAGCAGCCTTGCTTTGGCTGACTCAGCTCGATGCCAGCACCACGCCTTAAGGCGTGACCATCTCACGCACCCAATCGGGCAAGTCGATGGCTTTTTGTTGGGGGAAGTTCACCCAAATGGTGGTGGCGCCGCCTGCGGCGTAAATCACACTGGGGTTGGCCGCTTGCTCCATCGTGGCCCAGGTTTCAAACGTGGTGCGTGCGGGGTCGCTGGCATACATCTTCACCAGCACATCGCCCGGATATTCCAACTGTTTGTAGAAGTTGCAAAACGCATTCACGATCACAGGGCCATGGCTCACTGGCTTGGGCTCGGCATTGAATTGGCGCAGCCAGTCGACACGCGCAATCTCTAAATACCGAAAGTAAAGGGTGTTGTTGACATGGCCCATGGCATCCATGTCGCCCCAGCGCACGGGGATGGTGGTCTCGTAGACCAATTTTTTGCGCTCTGGAATTTCGTATCTCATACGGCAAACCCGTCGTCAGCGGAAACGATGGCCCCGTTGATGAACGAACTCTCGGCACTGGCCAACAGCACCAACAAAGCATCCAAATCATGCGGGTGGCCTATGCGCTTGCGCGGCAGCATGCTCACCAGCTTTTGGCCTTGCTCGGTTTGCCAGTGGTGGTGGTTGATTTCGGTGTCGATGTAGCCGGGGCAAATCGCGTTGACGTTGATGCCAAAGCGTCCCCACTCCATCGCCAACACCTTGGTCATTTGAATGACGGCGGCTTTGCTCATGCAATACGGTCCAATTTGCGGCAATACGCGCAAGCCTGCAACAGACGCAATGTTAATGATTCGCCCTCCCGTGTAGGAGCCGGGCGTGGCACCCTTGGCGCGCGCCAGCATGCGCTTGCCGACCTCTTGTGCCACAAAGAACGACCCCTTCACATTGGTGTTGAAGGTGAAGTCAAAGTCTTCTTCGGTCACGTCTTGCACGCGCTGCGTGGTGCTCACGCCTGAGTTGTTGACCAAGATATCGATGCTACCTACCTCGGTCTCGGCATGGGCCACCGCAGACTTGATGCTTCTTAAGGTGGTGACATCCAAGCTCACCACATGGGCATCGCCCCCTTCGGCTTGAATTTCTGCACGCAGCTCCTTGAGCTTGTCCATGCGGCGACTGGCCAACACCACGGCAGCGCCTGCACGTGACAAGGTTCGCGCAAACTGTGCGCCCAAACCGCTCGACGCGCCCGTGACCAAGGCCACGCGGCCCGATAAATTCATGCTGTACGCCATGCCAAGCTCCTGATTGCTGAGTTATTTCATTATGACAAGCGCATCTATGTCTGCCCCTAAAATCTGTCCCATCTCTGACAACAGACCGAGACAAGATACATGACACAAGAAGAGATCCTCGCCCAATTCGGCCCACGCGAAGCCATGGAATACGACGTGGTGGTCATCGGTGGCGGCCCCGGTGGTTTGGCCACGGCCATTCGCATCAAGCAACTCGCGGCCGAAAAGGGCAACGACGTTTCCGTCGTAGTGCTGGAAAAAGGCTCAGAGCCCGGCGCACACATTTTGTCGGGCGCGGTGATGGACCCCAAGGCCCTGACCGAGCTCATCCCCAACTGGAAAGAACTCGGCTGCCCCATCAACCAAGAAGTCACGGGCGACGATGTGCTGTTCCTCAGCGAAACAGGCTCCAAACGCACACCCGATTGGTTGCTGCCCCGCAACTTCCACAACGATGGCTGCTATGTGGTGTCCCTCTGCAATGTGGTGAAGTGGATGGCCGCACATGCCGAATCCATTGGCGTGGAAATCTTCCCTGGCTTCACTGCGGCTGAAGTTTTGTACAACGACGACGGCGCCGAGCATGAAGGTTTACCTTCGGTCAAAGGCGTGGCCACCGGCAACCTCGGCATTGGAAAAGATGGCGAGCCCACCGACAACTTCCAGATCGGCATGGAGCTGCACGCCAAGTACACCATCTTCGCGGAAGGCGCACGTGGCCACTTGGGCAAACAAGTGATTACCAAGTACAACTTGGCTGAAGGCCGCGACCCACAAAGCTTTGCCATCGGAATCAAAGAGTTATGGGAAGTCGACCCCGCCAAAGCCAAGCCCGGTTTGGTGGTTCACACCTCTGGCTGGCCCATGCAAGGCGACGCACACAATGACGCTTTTGGCGGCGGCTTTTTGTACCACCTCGAAGACAACAAAGTCACCCTCGGCTTTGTGCTCGGCCTCGACTACAAAAACCCGTGGCTCAGTCCGTTTGAAGAAATGCAGCGTTGGAAAACGCACCCCGCCATCGCCGCCCACCTCGAAGGCGCCAAGCGCATTGGCTACGGTGCCCGCGCCATCAACAACGGTGCGCCACAGGCCTTGCCCAAAACCGTGTTCCCCGGTGGCGCTCTGATTGGTTGCGATGCGGGTTACTTGAATGCTGCTCGCATCAAAGGCAGCCATGCCGCCATCAAGAGCGGCATGTTGGCTGCTGACGCCGCCTATGAAGCCGTGTCTGCGGGACGCGCCAACGACGAGCTGAGCGCCTACCCTGCTGCGTTTGAAAAGAGCTGGCTGAGCAAAGAACTGAACCAAACCCGCAACTTCAAACTGTGGTTCAAAAAAGGCATGTGGGTTGGCACCGTGATGACAGGCATCGAGCAATGGCTGTTGCCCAAGCTTGGCATCGACACCCCACCATGGACACTGCACGGCCACAAGCCCGACCATGTGAGCTTGGAGCCTGCCGCGCAGCACGCCCAAATCAACTACCCCAAGCCCGACGGCAAGCTCACGTTTGACCGCTTGAGCAGCGTGTTCATCAGCAACACCAACCACGAAGAAAACCAACCCGCGCACTTGACGCTCAAAGACGCGTCGGTGCCCGTCAACATCAACCTCGCCACCTACGCAGGCCCCGAGAGCCGCTATTGTCCAGCCGGTGTGTATGAGTACGTGAAGAACCAAGACAACACCGACCGCTTGCAAATCAACGCGCAAAACTGCGTGCACTGCAAGACCTGCGACATCAAAGACCCGACTCAAAACATCGTCTGGGTCACGCCTGAAGGCGGTGGCGGCCCCAACTACAGCGGCATGTAAAGACTATGAACAAATATCACGCAGAACACACTTGGGTGCGCATCGAAGGCGACACCGCTTTGGTGGGCATCACCCAACACGCACAAGACACGCTGGGCGACATCGTGTTTGTTGACTTCGTCCCTGTGGGCACCGTGGCCGCACAAGGCACCGTGGCTGGTGTGGTCGAGTCCGTCAAAGCCGCTGCCGACGTGCACATGCCCGCGAGTGTAGAAATCCTCGAACAAAACGAAGCCCTGCGCGCTGACCCCTCGCTGGCCAACATCGACCCTGAGGGGGCGGGTTGGTTTTACAAGGTCAGGCTCAGCAACGCGGCGGAGCTGGAGGGGTTGATGGACGCTTCGGCTTATCAGGCGATCACGGGTTAAATTGGCTGCAAGCCACCCATGAAGAGGGCTGCTCGTAGGAGCAGCCCTCTTTGTTTCAAGCGACATGTCGTCGAATCAAAGCGGCCAACGTTGCCAATCCACGTTCAGCTTGTGCGTCGCTGGCATGGCTGAAATTCAAGCGCAACTGACCTGTGCCCGATGTGTCGGTGGGCATGAATGGCTCACCAGGCATGAAGGCAACCCCAGCCTCAATCGCCTCGGCCAACAATGAACGCGTGTCTATGCACTGATTCAAGGTAAGCCAAAAGAACAAACCACCCGCAGGTTTTTGCCAAGTGACCTTACCCCTGAAAAACGTACTCCTTAGCTGATAGGTAAAAATCAGTTTTAGGAGAGAGAAATGAGCGATTCGATACGACGGGCGCGGTACGCACTGGAATTCAAGCTGGAGGCCGTCAGGCTGGTCAAGGGTGGGC
>NZ_JAVKLW010000040.1:0-21736 GCF_031538885.1 Limnohabitans sp. | reverse complement strand
GAGGATGGGGTTGTTCTTGCCTTGCGCCCAGCAATGGTTGATCACCTCTTGCGCACGGCGCTCAATTTCGGGGTTGCCGCGTTGCACCGAATCAAAGTCGAGTTCAGCCGCGTTCGTGCCACTGGCCATCGAGCTGGCGGCGCTACCGCCCATGCCAATGCGCATGCCGGGGCCACCGAGTTGAATCAACAAGCTGCCTGCGGGGAACTCAATCTTCTTGGTTTGTTCGCTGTCGATCACGCCCAAGCCACCCGCAATCATGATGGGCTTGTGGTAGCCGCGTGTCACGCCTGCCACGTCTTGCTCGTACTCGCGGAAGTAGCCAGTCAAGTTGGGACGGCCAAACTCGTTGTTAAACGCCGCACCGCCCAAGGGGCCCTCGGTCATGATTTGTAAAGGACTGGCCATGTGCGAGGGGCGGCCCAAACTTTTGCCGTTGGTGCGGCCCCACAGCTTAGACACAGTAAAGCCCGACATACCGGCCTTGGGCTTAGAGCCACGGCCTGTTGCCCCCTCGTCGCGAATCTCGCCGCCATTGCCGGTGGACGCACCGGGGTAAGGCGAAATGGCTGTGGGGTGGTTGTGGGTTTCGACCTTCATCAACACATGGTTGGTGGCGGATACTTTTTCGTACTGAGGCAGGTCTTTGCCATTGTTCGTCGCCAAGAACCGCACAACCTTGTGGCCTTCCATGATGGAGGCGTTGTCCGAATACGCCATCACTGTGTATTGTGGGCTGGTTTTTTCGGTGTGGCGAATCATTCCAAACAGGCTGTGCGACTGCGCTTCGCCATCAATGGTGAACTCGGCATTGAAAATTTTGTGGCGACAGTGCTCGCTGTTGGCTTGCGCGAACATCATCAGCTCCACATCGGTGGGGTTGCGTTTGAGCTGCGTAAAGGCATTCACCAAATACGCAATTTCGTCTTCGGCCAAAGCCAAGCCCCAGCGGGTGTTGGCATCTTGCAAAGCAGCTTCACCACCTTGGAGCACGTCCACGTGCTCCATCGGTGCGGGGTGCAGCTCGGTGAACAAGCCCAAAGCCTCGTCACGGGTGCGCATGACAGACTCGGTCATGCGGTCGTGCAACACATCGGCCACGGCCAGCAGTTGTTCGGGCGTCAGTGTGGCTTTGCTCAGCAAGCCGTCTTTGAGCTGGAGGTGGAATTCGGTGATGCGCTCAATGCGTTTGAGCTGCAAACCGCAGTTGTGCGCGATGTCGGTGGCCTTCGATGCCCAAGGCGACACGGTGCCAAAACGGGGCGTCACCACCAGCAAAGTACCTGCGGGGGCTGTATGTGCAGGCTCGCCGTAAGTCAACAAGGCCGCGAGCGTTTGCTGCTGCGCGGCATCCAAGGTGGCCTCGGCCGCAGCCAAGTGCACAAAGCGGGCACTCAGGCCTTGGATTTGTGGAGAGATGGCCACCAAACGCGGCAAGAGCTGTTGAACACGGAAATCGCTGAGGGCGTTGCCGCCTTCGAAAATGCTGAGGTGCAGAGACACGGAGAGCCTTGAGAAAAAGACGGGAATCGAATCGCGCCGGGCCGCTGACTGGGGCTGATCAGCAAAGGCTAGATTTTACGTGTCACCAAAGGGGGGTTGTACACAATCAGTGTGCAAGCGGATGTTCTTCAATGAACTGACGCAAAGCTGCATTCATACGTGTTTGCCAACCCGCGCCCGTGGGGCGGAACTGTGTCACGACATCGCGTAATGGGATAATCAATCTCATGACCATCTCCATCAAAAACGTCCAAGGCGCACAAGGCATGCGTATCGCGGGCAAACTGGCCTCCGAAGTTCTCGATTTCATCACCCCGCATGTGGTGGCTGGCGTGACAACCAACCAGCTCGACAAGCTCTGCCATGACTACATCGTGGATGTGCAAAAAGCCATTCCCGCCCCGCTCAACTACAACCCCAGCGGTGACAACCCCTACCCCAAGTCCATCTGCACCTCGACCAACCATCAGGTGTGCCACGGCATTCCCAATGACAAGCCGCTGAAAAAAGGCGACACGGTCAACATCGACATCACCGTCATCAAAGACGGTTGGCATGGCGACACTAGCCGTATGTTCTCGGTGGGCGATGTGTCCATCGCAGCCAAGCGTTTGTCTAAGTTGACTTACGAGGCCATGTGGCACGGCATCGTCAAGGTCAAGCCTGGCGCGCGTTTGGGTGACATTGGCTTTGCGATTCAACGCTTTGCTGAAAGCCACGGCTTTTCAGTAGTGCGCGAGTTTTGCGGCCACGGCATTGGCCAGGTGTTCCATGAAGAACCGCAAGTGCTGCACTACGGCAAGCCCAGCACAGGCGAGACGCTGCAAGAAGGTATGACCTTCACCATCGAGCCGATGATTAATGCGGGAAAGAAAGACATCAAAGAGCTGGGCGATGGCTGGACCATCGTCACGCGCGACCACTCGTTGTCGGCCCAATGGGAACACACCATCCTCGTCACGCCCACGGGCTATGAGGTGTTGACCCTCTCAAACGGCAGCCCTGCCCTGCCCGACTTTGTGACCACCACCTGCTGTTAAGCCCCCGCAATGAACGCCACGGCACACCTTTACCGAAAGGACAAGGCGGCGTTGTTGCTGGCTGCGTCCGGCTCGACCACCCCACGTGGCGTGAAAACTTTGCTGCACAAGCTGTGCAGCATGACCGACCACACCCTGCGCACCTTGTGGGATGCCGCTGGCTTTGACAACGCTTTGTGCTTAGCCGCTGTGGGTGGCTATGGCCGAGGTGAGTTGTTTCCGTATTCGGATGTCGACGTGTTGCTGCTGATGCCTGACGGCACATCGCCCGAAATAGACGAGGCCCTCAAAGCACAGATTGAGAAGTTCATCGGCAGTTGCTGGGACACCGGACTAGAAATTGGCTCTAGCGTGCGCACCGTGACCGAGTGCGTGCAAGAGTCGTCCGCTGACATCACCGTGCAAACCTCGCTGCTGGAAGCGCGTTTTTTAGTGGGCAGCGTCAAGCTGTTTAAAACATTTCAAAAAAACTATACACAGGCGCTGGACCCCAAGGCCTTCTTCGTGGCGAAGACTGCTGAAATGCGCCAACGCCACGCCAAATTTGAGAACACACCCTACTCACTAGAGCCCAACTGCAAAGAATCGCCGGGTGGTATGCGCGACTTGCAAGTGGTGCTCTGGGTGGCCAAGGCTGCGGGCTTAGGCGACAGTTGGGAGAGCTTGGGACGCAAAGGCTTGGCGACAGACTTTGAAGTCAAACAACTCAAGCGCAACGAAGACGCGCTGGGCCTCATTCGCACACGCTTGCACTTGGCCGCCAAACGCCGCGAAGACCGCTTGGTGTTTGACTTGCAACATGCCGTCGCGCAAAGCTTGGGGCTGGGCGTGGAGGAAGACGGTACGCTCAACGCACGCGCAGCCAGTGAAGCACTGATGAAGCGCTATTACTGGGCCGCCAAAGCGGTGACGCAGCTCAACCAAATTTTGTTGCTCAACATCGAAGAACGCCTGAGCAGCAACACCCAAGTGCCGCGTCCCATCAACGAGCGTTTTGCAGATAAAGCGGGCATGCTGGAAGTCAGCAGCGACGATGTGTACGTGAACAACCCGCACGCGATTTTGGAAACCTTCTGGTTGTACGAATCCACCGTGGGCATCAGCGGTTTGTCGGCACACACCTTGCGCGCACTCTACAACGCGCGTAGCTTGATGGAAGGCAAATTCCGCGCAGACCCCGTCAACCGCGAGATGTTCATGCGCATCTTGCAGGCACCTAGCGGCATGACACACGCCATCCGTTTGATGAACCAAACCTCGGTACTGGGTCGCTACCTTTGGCCGTTTCGCCGCATCGTGGGCCAAATGCAGCATGACTTGTTTCATGTCTACACCGTAGACCAGCACATCTTGATGGTGCTGCGCAATGTGCGCCGCTTCTTCATGGCCGAACATGCGCACGAATACCCCTTTTGCTCACAACTCGCCGCAGGTTGGGACAAGCCTTGGATTTTGTACGCTGGCGCACTCTTTCACGACATTGCCAAAGGCCGTGGTGGCGACCACTCGCAGCTTGGCCGTGGCGAAGTGCGCAAGTTCTGCCGCGACCACAGCATTGACAAACAAGACGCCAAGCTCATCGAGTTCTTGGTGGGTGAGCATTTGACGATGAGCCACATCGCACAAAAGCAAGACCTGAGCGACCCCTACATCATCCAAGCCTTTGCCAAACGTGTAGGCAATGAGCGCAACCTCACCGCCTTGTACTTGCTAACCGTGGCCGACATTCGCGGCACCAGCCCCAAGGTGTGGAACGCTTGGAAAGGCAAGTTGCTGGAAGATCTGTATCGCTACACCGCCCGCGCCTTGGGTGGTCGAGCACCGGATGCGCAAGCCGAAGTGGAAATTCGCAAGGCCGAAGCTCTCACCATGCTCGCGCTGTACGCACTGCCATTTGAGGCCCACAAAGACTTGTGGGACACCTTGGATGTGGGCTACTTCATGCGTCACGAAGCCGCCGACATTGCGTGGCACACCCGCCAGCTGTCGCGCAGTTTGTCAATCGCCAAAGCACAAGACAAAACCATGGGCGTGACGGTGCGTGCGCGTTTGTCACCCGTCGGCGAAGGCTTGCAGGTGATGGTGTACTCGCCCGACCAGCCCGATTTGTTTGCCCGCATCTGTGGCTACTTTGACCAAGCTGGATTCAATATTTGGGACGCCAAAATCCACACCGCCACCAACGGCTATGCGCTGGACACCTTCCAGGTGGTGAGTAGCCATTTTGAGGAGCATTACCGCGACCTGATCAATTTGGTGGAAACCGGTTTGACGGAGACGATCGTCCAAGCCAAACCTTTGCCCACCGTAGGCAAAGGCCGCGTGTCGCGCCGCGTCAAGAGCTTCCCGATTGCGCCAAGGGTAACCTTGCAGCCCGACGAGCGTGCCCAAAAATGGTTGTTGAGCATCTCAGCCAGCGATCGCGTTGGCCTGCTCTACAGCGTGGCGCGCGTGTTGGCCAACCACAAAGTCAACTTGCTGCTAGCCAAAATCAGCACTTTGGGCGAACGCGTGGAAGACACCTTCTTGATTGACGGCGCCGCCTTGCAGCAAAACAAAGCACAACTCGCGATTGAGACCGAGTTGTTAGCGGCCTTGCAGGCTTGAGACATCAATCACCTGCGTCATCCAAACCCGGAAACAACACATCGGTATGACCAAAGCGTGAGAAGTCGCGCACACGCATGGGGTACAGCACACCGGTGAGGTGGTCGCACTCGTGTTGCACCACCCGCGCATGAAAGCCCTCCACGGTGCGATCGGTCGGGTTGCCGTCACTGTCAAAACCTTGGTAGCGCAAACGTTTGAAACGCGGGACCACGCCGCGCAAGCCTGGCACAGATAGGCACCCTTCCCAACCTTCTTCTTCCTCGTCACCGAGGGGCGTGAGCACAGGGTTGATGAGCACGGTGTACGGCACCACCGGTGCATCGGGATAGCGAGGATTAAGCTCGCCCGAGCCAAACACCACCACTTGCAAGTCCACCCCAATTTGCGGTGCAGCCAAGCCAGCGCCATTGGCGGCCTGCATGGTGTCGTCGAGGTCTTGGAGCAGTGCGTGTAGCTCGGGTGTGTTGAAGGCCGTCACAGGCTGGGCCACGCGCAGCAAGCGGGCATCGCCCATTTTTAAAATGTCGCGAACAGCCATGTGCTTATCCTTTATGACGCAGCGTGTGCTGCATCGGCTGAGTGGTTGGCGTGGTCTGCCACCAACGCCAACAAACCCGCCTCATCCAGCACTTTGATTCCTAGCTCCAAAGCCTTGTCGAGCTTGCTTCCGGCTTCAGCCCCCGCCAGCACGCAATGGGTTTTCTTGCTCACGCTGCCAGCCACCTTGGCACCCAAAGCTTCGAGCATGTCTTTGGCTTGGTCGCGACTGAGGGTGGGCAAGGTGCCGGTCAGCACAAAGGTTTGTCCGGCCAGTGGCAGGCTGGCACCCGCTGTGGGCTCGCCCTCGGTCCATGTCACGCCGCATTCGCGGAGTTGCGCCACCACATCGCGGTTGTGTGGCTGGTCAAAAAAGGTGCGCAGGCTCAGTGCCACGATGGGGCCGACATCGGCCACTTGCAGCAGCTGGTCCACCGTGGCATCCATGATGGCGTCCAACTTGCCGAAGTGACGTGTCAGTTCTTTGGCGGTGGCCTCGCCCACATGGCGAATGCCCAGCCCAAGCAAGAAGCGTGGCAAGGTGGTGTGTTTGGATTTCTCGATGCTGGCCAGCACATTGTTGGCGGACTTTTCGGCCATGCGGTCCAGCGAGGCCAAGGACTCAAAGCTCAATCGGTATACATCGGGCAAAGTGTTGACCACGCCTGCGTCCACCAACTGCTCCACCAACTTGTCGCCCAAGTCTTCAATCTCTACGGCGCGGCGGTGTGCGTAATGCAGGATGGCTTGCTTACGCTGGGCACTGCAAAACAAGCCACCTGTGCAGCGGTAGTCCGCCTCGCCTTCTTCGCGCACGGCAGCACTGCCGCACACGGGGCAGGTGTGGGGCATGGTGAAGAGGTGCGATTCATGCAAACGCTTTTCAAGGATGACCGACACCACTTCTGGAATCACATCCCCTGCGCGACGCACGACCACGGTGTCGCCCACGCGCACGTCTTTGCGACGTGCTTCATCTTCGTTGTGCAGCGTGGCGTTGGTGACGGTCACGCCGCCCACAAACACAGGTGCGAGTTTGGCCACGGGGGTGAGCTTGCCGGTGCGGCCCACTTGCACCTCGATGGCTTGTACGGTGGTGAGTTGTTCTTGCGCGGGGTATTTGTGGGCCACGGCCCAACGCGGTTCACGCGTGACAAAGCCCAACTGCCGCTGAGCGGCCAAGCTGTTGACCTTGTAGACCACGCCGTCAATGTCATACGGCAATGCATCACGCGCTTGGCCGATGCGTTGGTGAAAGTCCACCAAGCCTGCGGCACTTTGCACACACGCGGTTTGCTCGGCCACGGGGAAGCCCCATTGTTTCAGTGCCTTCAACAAATCGAAGTGCGTGTTGAAAGATGGGCCGCCGCCGTCCACAGGTGTGATGTCGCCCAAGCCATACGCAAAAAAGCTCAAAGGCCGTTGCGCGGCAACGCTGGGGTCGAGTTGACGCACCGCACCAGCAGCCGCGTTGCGTGGGTTGACAAAGGTTTTCTCACCCTTCTCGCCTGCGGCAATGCGGGCGCGTTGGCGCTCGTTCAAGGCTTCAAAATTAGCGCGGGCCATGTAGACCTCGCCGCGCACTTCCAACACCTCGGGTACGTCGGAACTCAGGCGCAATGGAATTTGCCCAATGGTGCGGATGTTGTGCGTTACGTCTTCACCCGTTTCGCCATCGCCGCGTGTGGCAGCTTGCACCAACACGCCGTTTTCGTAGCGCAGGCTCATGGCAAGGCCATCAAATTTCAGCTCGGCCACATAGTCCACGGGTGCATCGACTTCGGTCAGGCCCAGCTCTTTGCGGATGCGGGTGTCAAAGGCTTCGGCCCCACTCGCTTCGGTGTCGGTCTCGGTGCGGATGCTGAGCATGGGCACCGCATGCTTGACGCTGGCAAAGTTGTCGAGTGGCTTGCCGCCCACGCGTTGTGTGGGTGAATCGGATGTAAGTAACTCAGGGTGTGCCACTTCTAGCGCTTGCAGCGCTTTGAACAAGCGGTCGTATTCGGCGTCAGGAAGGGTGGGTGCATCCAACACGTAGTACAGGTGCCCGTGGTGATGCAGTTGTGCGCGCAAAGCGGCCGCACGTTGGGCCAGATCGCTCAAGGTGTGAGTGGCAGAGCCACCGTCTTGGGCATCCGCATTGCCGCCAAATAAGTCAGCGGTGCTCATGCTGCGTTGCCCTGCAATTAGCTGAACAAGCGACGCGCTTGCGCCGAGCCAGCCGATAAATCACGTGCGTCGAGCGTGTCGTACAAGGCCAGCAAATCGCGGGCAATCGCACCAATGGCGGTTTCGGACAAGGGTTGACCGTTGTCGTCTGAGATGGCACCGTCCATCACACGCGCCAATTCATAGGCGGTTTGAATCATGCGGGCGTAGGGCTCTTCTTTGCGATCTACCTGAGGCACATCGAGTGACAAGGTGAGTTCGTAAATGGCCGATTGCGTGGGGTCTTCCGACATCGCAGCTTGCGAGTCTAAGGTCAAACCCAAAATGGGCGGCATGCCCAATGTGGGCGCTGGCACCACCATGCGCCCTGGCAACACGCCCGCAATAAAGCCCAAACGCGCTGCGTTTTGATGCACATAACCAGGACTCCAAGCGGCTTTGGTCGCTTTGAGGGTAAAGCTCAGTTGGGCGTCGTGGGCACTGGCAAAGTGGTCGAGTTCGCGGGCACGGCTCACCTCTTCTAGCATGTCCGGGAACTCAGGGGCTGCGTTGAGACTGTCAGCAAAGGCTTGTGTTTTGGTCACGAACTCGGAGAACTCAATTTCATTCAAGGGGCCCGTGCGATTGGCCAACTGAACACCTGATTGGAACGCGCTGTAGCGTTGGCCGTTGCGCGGGTGTTCCCACAAACCGCTTTCGGTGTTGAGGCCTTCCACGCTGAACAATTTGCTGCCCACACGACGCGTAGTGGGCATGGCGGCTAAGGCTGCGTCACCCGACACAGGGGTGTCAATTTCAACGGCTGCGATGACGTCAATCAAGGCGTCAAGTGCGGGGCGTTTTTCGGGCTGGGGTAAGCCTGTGGCGGCAGGTGCTTGCGTAGCCAAATGCGCCGTGCGTCCTGCGGCAACTTTGCTTTCGGCAATGCGTGCCATTTCGGCTTCGTCGGGTATGCGTTGGGCGTGTGCGGCGGCCTCTTCCATCATGCTGCGGGCGATGTCCGTCACGGGGTCGGGGTTGCCGCGGGTTTCATAACTAGGGGCAAGACTGCTGGGAGCGTCTGGTTCGCGGCGTGCTTCGTCAAACGGGACCGCATCAAATGAGAGACCTTGATCGGCGTCATAGCCCGGCTCGACAGCTTTGTCTTGTGGCAGGGGGTCAGCTTGGCGAGGCTTGTTTTTGCGCGAAGTCCAGGTGCTGTGCGCCACCACACCCGCGAGTACCACGCCACCTGCAATCGCTAAACCAATCTGAAGAGTACTCATGGTCTTGCTCTGCAATCAAACGGCATCCACCATGGAGACCGCAGATTCCATGTCCACCGCTACGATACGAGAAACGCCGTGTTCTTGCATGGTCACGCCAATGAGTTGCTCGGCCATTTCCATCGCAATTTTGTTGTGCGAGATGAAAAGGAATTGGGTTTCTTTGGACATGCTCGACACCAGCTTGGCATAGCGCTCGGTGTTGGCGTCGTCCAGTGGCGCGTCCACCTCGTCGAGCAAACAAAACGGCGCTGGGTTGAGCTGGAAAATCGCAAACACCAAGGCAATCGCGGTCAGGGCTTTTTCGCCACCCGACAGCAAATGAATGGTTTGGTTTTTCTTGCCCGGTGGCTGGGCCAGCACTTGCACGCCGGAGTCCAAAATCTCTTCGCCCGTCATCACTAAGCGCGCATTGCCGCCACCGAACAACTCGGGGAACATGCGGCCGAAGTGCTCGTTGACGATCTTGAAGGTGCCGCCCAAGAGCTCACGGGTTTCGCCGTCGATTTTGCGAATCGCGTCTTCCAGTGTGTTCATCGCGTCGGTCAAATCTTTGGTTTGCGCGTCTAAGAACTGCTTGCGTTCACTGGCACTGGCCAGCTCGTCCAACGCGGCCAAGTTCACAGCGCCCAAGGCGGTGATGTCGCGGTGCAAGCGATCAATCTCGCCTTGCAAACCACCCAAACGCACATTGTTGGCGAGGATGGAGGCAGACACGGCTTCGAGGTCAGCCTCAGCATCGGCCAGCAGTTGCGTGTATTGCTCCAGACCCAAGCGCGCGGCTTGCTCTTTGAGTTGGAAATCGGTGATGCGTTGGCGCAAAGGCTCGAGCTCGCGTTCGAGTTGCAAGCGGCGTTCATCGCTGGCCCGCAGTTTGGTGGTGAGGTCGTCGTACTCGCTGCGCTTAGCGGCCAAGGCTGCTTCGCGTTCCATCTTGACATTCAAAGCACTTTGCAAACCGGCTTGGGCGGCGGCATCGTTCAGGCGTGTGAGGTCTTCTTGCACACGCGCTTCTTCAGCAGCCACCGAGGCGGCTTGCTGGGTGGCGGTGTCGATGATGCGTTTGAGTTCGGCTTCGCGCGTGGCCAAGCTGCGTTGGGCAAACTGGGCTTCTTGGGCCTGACGCTCCAAGCTGCGTTGTTGCTCGCGGCTGTCGTTCAAACGGCGCTCAGCGTTGATGACGGCTTCGTCCAACTGGGCATGGCGCTCTTGGCTATCGGCGAGCTGCATGTCCAGTTCTTCAAAGCGGGCTTCTGCGGTGGCGCGTCGTTCTTGCAGGTCGGCCAATTGGGCCTCGACTTCAGACAGGTCTCCACTGATTTGCTCACTGCGCGCGCGGGTTTGCTCGGCCAGTTGGCTCAGGCGCAAGGCCTCCACTTGCAGCTCATGGGCCGTGGCTTGTGCGGCCGTGGCTTCAGCGCGGATGCTGACCAAGCGTTGCGACGACTCGCTGTACGCGGCTTCGGCGCGGAGCAACGTGTTGCGCGCTTCATCGGCGATGAAGGCTTGGGCCTTGCTGCTCTTGTCGAGGTTTTCAATCTCTTGGGCACGGGCCAGCAAGCCCGACTGCGCGTTGTCTTGCGCGTAAAAACTCACGCTGTGCGCGCTGATGGCGTGACCACTGGGCACATAAATCACTTGGCCAGGTTGCAAGCTGCTGCGCTTGGCCAAGGCTTCGTCAAGGTTAGGCGCGGTGAAGCAGCCATTCAGCCAGTCGGTCAGCAGGGCTTTCTGACCTGCGTCGTTCAAGCGCAGGAGGTCTGACAAACGGGGCAAAGCGCTTTGTGCGTCGGGAGCGGCGGCACTTGGGGCCGTGTAAAACGCCAACTTGGCAGGCGGTGCATCGGTTTGAAAGGCGCGCACGATGTCAAGGCGAGACACTTCGAGCGAGGCCATGCGTTCACGCAAAGCGGCTTCTAGCGCGTGTTCCCAACCTGCTTCGATGTGGATGCGGCTCCACAGTGCTTGCAAACCATCTAGGCCGTGCTTGGCCAGCCAAGGCTTGAGCTTGTCGTCGGTCTGCACTTTTTCTTGCAGCGCTTTGAGGGCTTCCAAACGGGCCGAGATGTCGGCTTGTTTGGCTTGCTCTGCGTTCACGGCTTGCTGTGCGGTGCGGCGTACTTCGTCGAGCACAGGCACATGGGCTTGCAACTCTTCGAGTTGCGCGGCCGTCACTTCGGCGTGGGCTTGGGCCTCTTGCAACTGCGCTTTGAGGTTGTTCAGACGCACCTCATCAGGGGCAGCTAAGGCGTTTTTGTCGGCACTCAGGCGCTCAAGTCGCGCGTTGAGGTTGCGGCTTTGCTCTTCAATGTTGCGCTGGTCTGCGGCCAGCACCTGAATTTGTTGCTGCACTTGGGTCACGCTGCCGCGTTGCTCGTTGCTGCGTTGTTGGGACACGCGTAAGGCTTCTTCCAACTCGGGCAGTTGCATGGCCTGCTCTTCCACTTGCGCGGCAAGCATGACGGCTTTTTCTTCGCCATCCATGGCCATCGAGGCCAAGTTTTCAATCTCTTGGCTAGCGGTTTCGCTCTGGGCTGCCCAATGCGCGGTTTGTTCTTTGATTTGAATCAGACGCGCTTCGGCGCGTTGGCGACCTTCCACTACAAAGCGGATTTCGGCCTCTAAGCGGCCCACTTCGGCACTGGCTTCATACAACGCGCCTTGTGCTTGGTTGACCTGATCGCCCGCGGCATAGTGGGCTTGGCGCACGGTTTCTAGGTCGGCTTCGATGTGGCGTAAATCGGCAATGCGCGACTCCAAGTCGTTCACCGCTTTGTCTGCTTGGGTTTTGATGCCCACTTGGTCGGCCTCGGCCTCGGCACGGCGAAAGAACCACAGCTGGTGCTGCTTCAAGCTCACATCGGCTTGCAGGCCGTGGTAACGCTGGGCTACTTCGGCTTGCTTTTCGAGCTTCTCCAGATTGGCGTTCAACTCGCGCAAGATGTCTTCCACGCGGGTTAAGTTCTCACGGGTGTCGCTCAGGCGGTTTTCGGTTTCGCGGCGGCGCTCTTTGTATTTGGAGACGCCCGCAGCTTCCTCGAGGAACAAACGCAGCTCTTCGGGCTTGGATTCAATGATGCGGCTGATGGTGCCTTGGCCAATGATGGCGTAGGCGCGTGGGCCCAGGCCGGTGCCCAAGAACACGTCTTGCACGTCACGGCGACGCACTGGTTGGTTGTTGATGTAGTAGCTTGAGCCGCCATCACGCGTCAGCACACGCTTGACCGCGATTTCTGGGAACTGGCTCCACTGGCCGCCCGCGCGGTGGTCGGCGTTGTCAAACACCAGCTCCACGCTGGAGCGGCTGGCCGCTTTGCGGGTGGTGGTGCCATTGAAAATCACGTCTTGCATGGACTCGCCACGCAGCTCGGAGGCTTTGGACTCGCCCAGCACCCAGCGCACGGCATCCATGATGTTGGATTTGCCGCAGCCGTTGGGGCCGACCACGCCGACCAATTGGCCGGGCAGCAGAAAATTGGTGGGTTCCGCGAAGGACTTGAAACCCGATAACTTGATTGAATTCAGACGCACTGAAAAGCCTCTCTAGACACAGCCTTAATCATAAAGCGCTCCGACAGGCACGAACCTCGCCCAACAAAACTGTCAGATGAGGTACTAATGCAGTAAACAAAGGCCCTGTCATATCCAGCGGTTTCTCACGGATGGTTTGGTAGAGCGCGGCGATGGCTTGGGCCAAGCTTTGTTCAAACGTGATCACCAATTCGCGAAGTTGGTCGGCCTCAAATGCAAATTCTTTGGCACGGGTGAGGTCAAGCAGGGGCGTGGTGGACATGGCGTAAAGGTGAATCACTGAGCGCGGGGATAATAGCAGCCATGAATTCCCTTCTCTCGCGTCTACAGCCCTATCCATTCGAGCGGCTGAAGCAACTTTTCTCTACCGTCACACCCAACCCCGCATATGCGCCCATCAGCCTCGGCATTGGTGAGCCACGCCACGCAACGCCGCAGTTGGTGCTGGATGCTTTGGCCAAAGCCACAGCTCAGTTGGCCGCTTACCCCGCGACCGCTGGTTTGCCTGCCTTACGCGAAGCCTGCGTGAATTGGATGCAGCGTCGCTATGGTTTAAAGCTAGACGCGGCCACGCAAGTGCTGCCCGTCAACGGCTCACGTGAGGCGCTGTTTGCCTTTGCCCAAACCGTGATTGACCCGACGCAAACCGATGCAAGCGGTAACCGCCAAGAGGCGGTGGTTGTCTGCCCCAACCCCTTCTATCAAATTTACGAAGGTGCAGCGCTGTTGGCTGGGGCCCAAGCCTATTACGCCCCCAGCGACCCTGCACGCAACTTCAACGTCAACTGGGACAGCGTGCCTGCCGAGGTGTGGGCCAAAACCCAGCTCCTGTTTGTGTGCTCGCCCGGCAACCCCACTGGCGCGGTGATGCCCCTGAGCGACTGGGAAAAACTGTTTGCTTTGAGCGATAAATACGGTTTTGTCATTGCCAGCGACGAGTGCTACAGCGAAATTTATTTCCGCGAAGAAGCGCCTTTGGCGGGCCTAGAGGCCGCCGCCAAACTGGGCCGCACCAACTTTAAAAACTTGGTGGCCTTCACCAGCTTGTCTAAACGCAGCAATGTGCCGGGCATGCGCAGCGGTTTTGTGGCGGGTGACGCCGACATCCTCAAACAATTTCTACTCTATCGCACCTACCACGGCAGCGCCATGAGCGGCATGGTGCAAGCCGCCAGCATCGCAGCGTGGGACGACGAAGCTCATGTGGTAGCCAACCGTGAGCAATACCGCCAAAAGTTTGCTGCCGTCACGCCTTTGCTTGAAGCGGTGATGGATGTGCGCTTGCCCGATGCGGGCTTTTATCTGTGGGCGGCGGTGCCAAAACAGAACGCCACCAGCAGCGGCGTGGGAGACGATGTCGCCTTCGCACGCGACTTGCTGGCTCAATACAATGTGACGGTGCTGCCGGGCAGCTACTTGGCCCGTGAAGGACAAGGTCTTGACGAAGCCAATCAAGCAAACCCCGGCGCAGGTCGTATTCGCATGGCCTTGGTGGCCGAAACCGCCGAATGCGTAGAAGCCGCGCAACGCATCGTGGCGTTCATCCAAAACAACCATTCTTAATTGATTTCAACGCAGAGAAGACAACCATGACTCAACACCAACTCCAACACGTCATCGACAACGCCTGGGACAACCGCGCCAACATCAGCGCGACCGATGCCTCCAAAGAAGTGCGCGATGCCGTGAACCACGTGATTGCCGAATTGAACGCTGGCCGCTTGCGTGTGGCCACCTGTGAAGGTGTGGGCCAATGGACTGTGCACCAATGGTTGAAGAAAGCTGTGTTGTTGTCTTTCCGCTTGAACGACAACCGCGTCATGAAGTCTGGCGACTTGGCCTTCTACGACAAAGTGGACACCAAGTTTGCCCACCTGAGCGAAGAAGAAATGAAAGCCGCTGGCGTGCGCGTGGTGCCTCCCGCTGTGGCGCGTCGCGGTAGCTTCATCGCCTCGGGGGCCATCTTGATGCCCTCTTACGTGAACATCGGCGCTTATGTGGACAGCGGCACCATGGTCGACACATGGGCCACCGTGGGGTCATGCGCACAAATCGGTAAGAACGTTCATTTGTCTGGCGGCGTGGGCATTGGCGGCGTGTTGGAGCCCTTGCAAGCCAACCCCACCATCATTGAAGACAACTGCTTCATCGGCGCTCGCTCTGAAGTGGTGGAAGGTGTCATCATCGAAGAGAACTCCGTGCTCGGCATGGGCGTGTTCATCGGTCAATCCACCCCCATCTTCGACCGCGCCACGGGCGACATCAGCTACGGCCGTGTGGCCTCTGGCTCTGTAGTGGTGGCCGGCAACATTCCTAAAGTCGCCGCCAACGGCGCACCTTACAGCATGTACGCCGCCATCGTGGTCAAGCGCGTGGACGCACAAACCCGCTCCAAGACCAGCATTAACGACTTGTTGCGCGATTGATTCGGCATGACCACTCAACCTTTGGCCGAGGTGTTTGGATACACGATTGTTGACAACAGCAAAAAGGCTGTGCTTGCCTTGAATTTGATTTTTGCGCGAGCGCGCAACGGCGTGATTGGTCAAAACAACACCTTGCCTTGGCACTTGCCCGAGGACTTGGCGCACTTCAAACAAACCACTTTGGGTCAACCTGTGGTGATGGGACGCAAAACATGGGAGTCATTGCCCCCTAAATTTCGCCCCCTACCCGGCCGCACCAATATCGTGGTGACGCGTCAAACCGATTGGCAGGCCGAGGGGGCGGTGGTGGCCCATTCCATTGAAGAAGCGATGCAACACTGCCCCAGCGATGCACAGGTGTGGGTCATTGGCGGTGCGCAGGTGTATGCGCAAGCCATGCCTTTGGCCACACGCGCTGTGATCACAGAAATTGATGTCGACTATGAAGGCGATGCCTTCGCCCCCACCTTCGATGCCAGCTGGCAAGAAACCGAACGCAGCACACATGTTGCTGCCAACGGTTTGAAGTACAGCTTTGTCACCCTCACGCGAACACATTAATCAGGAGTATTTGAATGTCTGAACACGGTTTTCATGTCCATGGCCCACACGACCACGAGTTAGAACACGCAGCGCAAGGCCACGGCAACAGCTTCACCAACAAAATTGCCATGTTCACCGCCATCATCGCCACCGTGGGTGCCATCTTTGGTTACATGGGAGGCGCCACACAAGCCAACGCAGGTTTGTACAAAAACGATGCGGCGATCAAAAAGACGGAAGCGTCTAACCAATGGAACTATTACCAAGCCAAGAGCAGTAAACAAAACTTGATGGAGCTCGCGCTTGAGTTAGCCCCGGCAACCAAAAAAGACTTTTACGCGGAAGAAATCAAACGCTACAAAGTCGAAAAAGCGGTCATCAAAACTGACGCTGAAAAACTAGAAGCACAAGCCAAGGCATTTAACGAAATGTCCGACGCACAAATGCACCAGCATCACCGCTGGGCACAAGCCACCACCGTGCTGCAAGTGGCCATCGCACTGGCCGCCATTGCCCTGCTCACCCGCAAAGTGTGGGTGGAATACGCCATGTTTGGCACGGGCGCGTTAGGCATTGCGATTGGCATCTTGGCCGCATTACACCTTTAAGTCAGAACACATACACATGCAACTCGCTACCTGGAACGTCAACTCACTCACCGTGCGCTTGCCGCAAGTGCTGGACTGGTTGGCGACGCACCCCGTGGACGCCTTGGTCTTGCAAGAAACCAAAATCACGGATGACAAATTCCCCTGCGAGGCGATTGAGGCGGTGGGTTACAAGGTGGCGTTTTTCGGTCAAAAAACCTACAACGGTGTGGCCTTGCTCTCGCGCACCGAAGTCCGTGATGTGGTGAAGAACATTCCCAGTTTTGAAGATGACATGGCACGCGTGATTGCTGGTACGGTCGATGGTGTGCGGGTGATTGGCGCCTACTTCCCCAACGGACAAGCGCCAGACAGTGACAAGTTTGTTTACAAAATGCGTTGGTTGGACGCACTTCAAAACTGGTTGCGCACTGAGCTTTCAACCCACCCAAAACTGGTGCTGATGGGTGACTTCAACATCACCGTCGATGACCGTGATGTGTGGGACCCTGTGGCCTTGAAAGACACCATCCACTGCACGCCACAGGAGCGTGCGCACTTTCAAGCACTGATTGACTTAGGTACCCACGATGCCTTCCGCTTGTTTGAACAAGCAGAGAAAAGCTATAGCTGGTGGGACTATCGCGAATTCGCTTTCCGTCGCAACCGTGGTTTGCGTATTGACCATATCCTCGTCAGCGATGCCTTAAAAGCATCCACGCAAGCCTGCGTGATTGACAAGGCACCGCGCAAAAATGAGCGTCCCAGTGACCACGTCCCCGTGGTGGTCACACTGGGCTAACCCCTCCTTGCGGCAGTCTCAGTCGTCCAAGCCCAGCTCTTGGATTTTGCGCGTGATGGTGTTGCGCCCAATGCCCAACTTTTGGGCGGCTTCGATTCTTCGACCACGCGTGTTGACCAAGGCTGTTTGAATCAAACGTGCCTCAAAGCGGTGGGTCAAGACCTCCCAGACGTCGGTGCGGCCTGCCGCCAACAAACTCATGGCTTCGGCTTCTAGGCCTTGCTCCCAATCTGCGCCGGGCATGTTCAGCACCACGGGTGCAGCGCTGCTGCCCTCGCTGGTGCTGACAGGGTGAGACGGGGTCAATCGATGCGCATCAGATGCAGCAGACATGGCTAAGGCACTGGTGTCTTGCTTGGTATGGTTTGCGGAGGCGTCTGAGCCCTCGTTTGACAGCACCACTTCAGGCGGCAAGTCTTTGGGTTCGATCACTTGGGCGGGGGCCATCACCGTCAGCCAGTGACAGATGTTTTCCAATTGACGCACATTGCCTGGGAATGCGAAGTGGTCCAGCACAGACTGCGCGGCTTCAGAAATGCGTTTGGACTCCACGCCCAATTGTTGTGCACTCTGCTGCAAAAAGTGGCGCGTCAAAGTGGGGATGTCTTCACGGCGTTCACGCAAGGCGGGCAAACGCAAGCGAATCACGTTCAAGCGGTGGAACAAGTCCTCACGAAACACGCCGTCTTTGACGCGTTTTTCTAGGTCTTGATGGGTCGCCGCAATCACGCGCACATTGGCTTTGATGGCGTTGTGAGCGCCCACACGGTAGTAAGTGCCATCGCTCAACACGCGCAGCAATCGGGTTTGTAAATCGAACGGCATGTCACCGATTTCATCGAGGAACAGTGTTCCACCCTCGGCCTGCTCAAAGCGACCACGACGGGTGGTTTGCGCCCCCGTGAATGCACCACGTTCGTGCCCGAACAACTCGCTCTCCAACAAATCTTTGGGTATCGCAGCCGTGTTGATGGCCACAAACGGACCTTGGTTGCCCGCATCACCGCGTGGTGAATGTTTGTGCAAGGCACGCGCCACCAACTCCTTGCCTGAGCCGCTCTCACCAGTAATCATCACCGTCACATGGCTTTGGCTCAATCGACCAATAGCGCGAAACACATCTTGCATGGCCGGGGCTTGGCCCAGCATCTCGGGCGTGGCGTCTTGCTGCTCGCTTTGCGCTTGTTCACGTTGGCTTTCGTCCAAGGCTCGGCGAATCAACTCAACAGCCTTGGGTAAATCAAACGGTTTGGGCAGGTACTCGAACGCACCACCTTGAAAGGCAGAGACCGCGCTGTCCAAATCTGAAAACGCCGTCATGATGATGACGGGCAACGCCGGCAGACGCTCTTTCACCTTAGTCAGCAGGTCCAAGCCCGAGCCTGCGGGCATACGAATGTCGCTGACCAAGATTTTGGGGCCACCGTCTTCGCTCACCGAGTCGAGCGCTTGCAGCACTTCGTGGGGGCTGGTGAAGCTGCGCGTGGGCAGGTTCTCGCGCAACAGCGCTTTTTCCAGCACGAAGCGAATTGACTGGTCGTCGTCCACAATCCAAATCGATTTCATCTCGGTACTTTCTGTTTCTAAGTTAGGAGCCACACGAGGTGTCAGGGTAGCGGGATCAAAATTTTGAAATCTGTTCGTCCTGGCACACTGTCACACTCAATCAAACCATGGTGCTGTTGCACAAAAGTTTGCGCCAAATTCAGCCCCAAGCCTGAGCCGCCATCCCGTCCCGAGACCAAAGGGAAAAATAACTTGTCTTTGATCTCTTCTGGAATGCCGGGCCCGTTGTCTACTACGTGCAATTCCAATGCCAACCGATAGCGTTGTTTGCCAAAAGTGACTTGTCGGCTGACGCGGGTGCGTAAAACAATCTCCGCGTCGCCTGCGGCGACCCGCTCCACCAAAGCTTGGGCCGCGTTGTGCACGATGTTGAGCACGGTCTGGATGAGCTGTTCGTGATCGCCACGAAACTCAGGAATCGAGGTGTCATAGTCACGCACCACGCGTAGCCCTTTGGGGAACTCAGCCAAGATCAAGCTGCGTACGCGTTCACATACCTCATGGATGTTCACATCGCCCACCACATGCGGGCAGCGGTGTGGTGCCAACAAACGATCTACAAGGACTTGCAAGCGGTCTACCTCATGAATGATGACTTGGGTGTATTCAATGAGATCACGGCTCTCGACCTCCATTTGTAGCAACTGGGCTGCACCACGAATGCCCCCCAGCGGGTTTTTGATTTCATGAGCCAAATTGCGTATCAACTCTTTGTTGGCTTGCGCTTGATCAATCAAGCGCTCCTCGCGGTCTTGACGGGTTTGTTGCTCCAGAGGGAGCAACTCGACCAGCACCTCGCCCATCACATCCGTCGGTGCCACGATGACGTGAACAGGCATGGGGTCTTGCAGGGAGCGGCACAAGTGGGCGTCATAGCGCATGGTGGCAAATGCATTGGTCTGCGCACCTTGCAATGCGCTCTCAAACGACTGTGCTTCGCTAAAGTAATTCGCCATTGCGGAGCCTTCGATGGTGCGGCGCGACACGCCCATCACATCTTCTAATGCGGCGTTGGCAAAGACCACTACGCCGTCGGCGCGCACCATGGCGACCAAGGTGGCGAGCAAGTCAAAGGCTTGCGCATAAATGAGCGGAGCTTGGCCAACCGACGTTGTCATGGTTTTGCTCCAGTTTGAACTGGCACAGACAAGCGCGACAACTCGCGCTGCAAGCCAGCCACATCAGCCTCTGCACGTTGCAGAGCAGCGCGCAACTGTGTCACACGATCTTGGTATTTTTGAGACTGCCGAAATTCATCCGCGCGTCGTTCAGGCTCACCGTTGTTCCACTCACGCAGCAGATCAGCCTGTAGTTTTTGTGTTTTTTGCAACTCGGCTTGGAGTAACGCCTGTGCTTGTGCGTCACGCTGGCGTTGGTCTGCCGCATCCACTTTGATCGATGCAGCACCTGCGCTTGCATTGGGCAGTGGAGCCTGTGGACCTTGCACACGCGTGCCCTCAATCACGGTCACATGACCACCCGTCAAGGGTTTGCAGTTCAGCGTTAGATCGGGCTGATTGGTATAGGCATTGCCACAACGGTAAATCCGTTGCGATTCAGCCGACAGGGCACCTGCCGCCACAACAGACAGACAAACACTCAATCCAACGACACCGCGAAAAAAGAAAAACAAGGGTGAGTCCATGAAAATTAAAGGTCTAAATAAAAAAGGACGGCTCGCGCCGTCCTTTTATTGCACATCGCGTTGCAAAGAATTACAGCGAGTAGTACATGTCGTATTCGACAGGAGACACTTCCACGCGGCTGCGGGTCACTTCTTGCATCTTCAATTCGATGTAAGCGTCGATCCACGAGTCGGTGAACACGCCACCTTTGGTCAAGAAGGCGCGGTCTTTGTCGAGGGCTTCCAACGCTTGGTCCAAGCTGGAGCACACGGTGGGTACCAACTTGTCTTCCTCTGGAGGGAGGTGGTACAAGTCTTTGGTCGCAGCTTCACCAGGGTGAATCTTGTTTTCGATACCGTCCAAACCAGCCATTAACAAGGCCGCAAAGCCAAGGTAAGGGTTGCACAATGGATCGGGGAAACGCGCTTCCACACGGCGGGCTTTGTCGCTGGCCACGCTAGGAATACGAATCGAAGCAGAGCGATTCTTGGCGGAATAGGCCAATTTCACAGGGGCTTCGAAGTGAGGCACCAAGCGCTTGTAGCTGTTGGTACCTGGGTTGGTGATCGCGTTCAAAGCACGTGCGTGCTTGATGATGCCGCCGATGTAGTACAGGGCGAGATCGGACAAACCAGCGTAGCCGTTGCCTGCGAACAAGTTCTTGCCGTCTTTCCAGATGGACTGGTGAACGTGCATACCAGAGCCGTTGTCGCCAGCGTAAGGCTTAGGCATGAACGTGGCTGTCTTGCCGTAGGCGTTAGCCACGTTGTGGATCACGTACTTTTGCAACAATGTCCAGTCAGCGCGTTCGACCAAAGTAGAAAACTTGGTGCCGATTTCGCATTGACCTGCGCCAGCCACTTCGTGGTGGTGCACTTCGACGGGAATGCCCACAGCCTCGAGCAACAAGCACATTTCGCTGCGCATGTCGTGTGTGCTGTCAACGGGAGGCACTGGGAAGTAACCCCCTTTGACGCGAGGACGATGACCTCGGTTACCGCCTTCAATTTTTTCGCCACTGTTCCATGGACCTTCGTATTCGTTGATCGAATAGAACGTGTTGTTGGGCTCTGTGCTCCAGCGTACTTCGTCAAACAAGAAGAACTCTGGTTCTGGGCCGAAATAAGCGGTGTCACCCAAGCCAGATTGCTTGAGATACGTCTCAGCGCGCTTGGCGATGGAACGTGGGTCACGCTCATAGGCTTTGCCGTCTGTGGGCTCGATCACATCACAGATCAAGACCAAGGTGATTTCTTCGAAAAAGGGATCGATCAATGCGCTGTTTGGATCAGGCATCAACAACATGTCAGAGGCTTCAATGCCTTTCCAGCCAGCGATAGAAGAACCGTCAAACGCTTGACCTTCTTCGAACTTGCTCTCGTCAAACTGTGACACGGGCGCAGTGATGTGCTGCCATTTGCCACGGGTATCGGTGAAACGGAAGTCAACGAATTTAACTTCGTTCTCTTTCACCATTTTCATTACGTCTGCGACGGTCTTGGCCATCAAGTTCTCCTGCTAGGGTAGGTTGG
>NZ_JAVKLW010000039.1:0-12768 GCF_031538885.1 Limnohabitans sp. | reverse complement strand
TTTGGTATCGTTCTTCTCGGCTGAGGTGCTTGTACATTGGGCAACTTCGACTTGGCGGTTAAAGCGGCCATGATGCTCTCGCATCCTCAGCCACCTATAACCAGTTCATCTTTGTTGCACTTCGTCCTTGAATCCGCCTTGCTAAAAACGGCAACACGCCAGACACAGACGACGCATGGGCTGACCAAGCCCTAGTCACCCTCGCCCAAACCGAGGCACAACAGCCGAGCACCAGCAGCACCTACACAACGCCTGTTGCCGCAGCAGCCGAAGCAGCCAGTACAGCGGAAAGCACCAAGCTTGCCGCCGCCACAGACGGTGTTGCCAGTACCACAAGCACCGTCATCGGCAGTCTGTGGGGTTGGCCCGCGGGGGCCTTGGGCGCGGGCGCTGCTGCGCTATCGCAAGCTGTGCGTAGCTCAGCTGATGCGGCGGTTGCGCCCGCAGCAGGCAGCGTCAGCGGCACACTCACCCTGGGGCCTTTGGTCAAAGGCAACAATGTGACCATCAAAATCTACGACGCGAAGGGCACCCTCCTAGGTGAAGACGCAGTCAAGGCCGATGGCTCCTTCACTGTGACGCTCAGCAAAGCCCCCGCAACAGGCGTTATTCGTGCAGATGCCGTGGGCGGCGTATCTGACGGCAAAGCAGACTATGTGGGTGAAGACAAACAGCTCACAGAATTTGTTGGCACCGTCAGCGCCGTCACTACCTTTACAAACGGCGCAGCAAGCGTCGTCAACATCACGCACATCACCGACTTGCTGGCCCGTAAATTGGCGCCAACCCTCAGCAACATCACACCAGAGCAAATCAAAGTCACCAGTGCCGCCTTTGCAAAAGCCTTGAACCTCGGTGACGGCACCAAGCCGTTAGAGCAAATTGCGCCCAAACCCACGGTGGCAGTAGCCGCCGATGGCGTCTCTGTTGCCACGACGGCGCCTGTTGCAGACCTCTATGGCCAAGCGCTTAAAGCGGTCTTTGAGCAAATCAAAACCGCAAGCACTGGCGCAGCCACCCCTGAAGCAAAAGCTGCTGCCGCGGCTGGCGTCCTCGACAAACTGGCGGCTACTGTCGATGTGACTGTGCCCACCACAACAGGCGCCGCCAGCGCCGCCCCTGCCGTCGTTGTCAAACCTAGCACCACCGACAACACAGGCCTAGGCGAAACCATCCTCGCCGCCAAAATTGCTAACTACGCGCAAGACACCAGCCAAACAGCCAACGCTCCTAAAGCCGCAGACTACCAAGCCGCAGGCATTGGCGTGAAAGACGAAACCGCCGCCAAAGCCATCAGCGACGCAGCCGTAGCAGCGGTGAATACACCTACCGCCACAGGCGCCACCGCCACGCCGCTGGTAGACGCCGTCGTCAAAGCCGTCCAAGAAAAAGTTGCCTCAATCAACCACGCACCCACTGGCGGTGTCACCATCAGCGGCACTCCTGCCCAGGGGCAGACCTTGACCGCCGCCAACACCTTGGCCGATACAGACGGCATCCCCGCCAGCGGTGCAGGCGCCCTCAGCTACCAGTGGCAAGCAGGCGGTGTGGATATCAGCGGCGCTACAGCCAGCACCCTCACCCTCACCCAAGCGCAGGTGGGTAAAACCATTACCGTCAAAGCCAGCTACACCGACAACGGCGGTGCTAGCGAAAGCGTTGCCACCAGCGCCACCAGCGCCGTTGCCGCCACCTCCACCCAGCCCCCGGCCCCCGGCCAACCCCTCAACCAAGCCCCGCACGGCGCAGACAAAACCATCGCTGCGACGGAGGACGTGGCCTACACCTTCGGCGTCGCTGACTTTGGCTTTGCCGATGCTGCAGGGCAGAGTAACGCACTTAAAACCGTCATCATCACGCAGTTGCCTACCCTAGGCAGTTTGAAGCTGGACGGCACTGACGTGACAGCGCCGCGAAGCTTTACACCCGCAGAGCTAGCGAAACTCACCTACACAGCCGCGCCTAACGCCAATGGCAGCGGCTACGCCACCCTCAAGTTCAAAGTGCAAGACGACGGTGGCACAGGGGGTGGCGGTGCAGACACATCAGTCGCAGACAACACCCTCACCCTCAACGTGGCAGCGGCCAACGATAGGCCCACGGTCAAAGCCAGCATCGCTGCGATCAACGCCCCGGCTAACACAGCCATTACGGACATCAACTTGGCCGACAAGTTCACCGATGTGGAAGACACCACACTCACTTACACGCTCAAAGACGGCAGCAACTTGCCCGCAGGCCTGACGCTCAGCAACGGCAAGATCACAGGCACGCCCACGGCGGCTACCAGTGGTGCCGTCCACATCACGGTCGTTGCCAAAGACAGTGGCGACTTGACCGTAGAGCAAACTTTTGATGTCACGGTGCTCGACACCGTGGCACTGCCGCCTGTTATGGCCTTATCTACCACCAGCGACCCAGATGGCGATCACAAAGTAAGTAGCAATAGCTTCACCCTCACGGGCACGGCGGAGAAAGGTGCGACGGTCACGGTGAAAAGTGGTACCACGGTGCTGGGCACGGCGGCGGCTTCGACAGCCGATGGCACGTGGTCGCTCGACGTGACGGCCCAGGTGGTGGTGAAAGGCTTGGCCCATGCCACGGGGCCTAGCAGCGCCAACGGCACGTACCACTTGTTGAGCACTGAACAGGTGGCCGCCTTGACAGCTTTCAGCAACGACTTTGCGCCCATGGGCACAACGCAGCTAGAGACCAGCAAACCCGTGTACGCCTACACCACTGGTGGGGTGACGTGGTACTTGTGGTCGCGTGTGGGCAGCGGCTATCACATCTCGCAACAAAACAGCACGGGCGAGTGGTACTGGGAGCAGAGCGCGTCATCCACAACAGCACTGGTGCCCGAGGCGGTGACGAGCTGGATGCGCAGCGATGTCAAGGCCTCTGATGTGATGACCGATGTGACGACCAACGGCGCAGCCGCAATCCACGCCGTGGCACAAACAAGCGTGGGCCTTGACAACATCAGCGGCTACAGCACCACACCGCACAGCTACACCGCCAAGCAAGAGGACGTGTCGCACAACACCAGTGAGGCCAGTACGCCCCTTGAGGTCACGGTCACCGCAGGCGTAGCTGCCCCCGCAGCACCAGCCGCCCCCACTATCCCTGCTCCACCCGCGATTGACACGGCCGTGCCCGCTTGGATTTCGGCTTCGGCTTATCAGGTGGAAACACCTGCGGCAGCTACGCTGGCCAATCCTGGTAGCTACGCCCAAGGCATGGGCAGCATCATCAGCAATGATGTGGGCCTAGACGGTAAGCCTGCTTATGCGTCCATGTCATCTTGGCTGGACATGACCGATAACACGAACACGCAGCGTAAAACAGGGGCGAGTATGACAGCGCCGTTGGCGTTGAGTTTTGCTTTCCAAGACCCAGGCGCGCTTTACAAAGACACCCGTAATGTAGAGCACACCACGCAAACGGGCATGGGTTACACAGCGTATGAGAAGGCTTTTGTGCGCAGCGTGTTTGACCAGTTTGCAGGGGTCAGCAATGTGGTGTTTACCGAAAATCAATCGCAAGCCTACCTCGGTGCGGATTTGCGCATGTTCAAGGGTACGGGCGCTGAGTATGGCGTTCCCGAGTCGGTGATGGGCTTTGCGGTGCAACCGACGGCGCTTGATGCGAAGGCGAGCGATACGTATGGCAACCTGTTCTTGGTGACGGATGCACAGGCCTATCCACACGACGGAACGGCTTTCTCAACAGCGTATGGCGCAGAGAAGTCCACCGTGACGCACGAGCTGGGCCATGCCATGGGCTTGGACCATCCGTTCAAGGCCGATACACAGACGCTGCATTGGTTTGGCGACACCGTAGGTTTGGATACCAACCGTTTGGGCACACAAACAGGCGGCTCGTACGACAACCCGCAGACCGATGCGCCGCAGGAAACCATCATGACTTACCTGTCGCCGTTTGGCGGTGTGATTCCTGCGTTGATGGCTAATGGCGGCGCGGCCCCAAAGGCCACCGAGCGCTATTCGCCCATTGACTTAGGGGTGTACGACATCGCGGCTTTGCAACATTTGTATGGTGCGAACATGAGCCACAAAACAGGAGACGACACCTACAGTTTTGACAGCAATACCCCCGTGTTCACCGCCATTTGGGATGCAAGAGGCAGCGACACTTTGAAGCAAGTCGGCGACCTAGGGGCGGTGATTGATTTGCGCGGTGGTGAGCACATGAGTCGCATGGGGCTGTTCACCAGCTTCAGCGCGAGTTTCTCGAAAGCAGGGTTTGAGGATACGTTCAAGATCAGCGGCATCAAGCCGACGGTCAATGATGTGTACGGCACCTATACGGATAATGGCGGCGTTGAGCATCACGTAGGGTTGGTGCGCCAATCGGGTGACACTTACACCTATTACGCCGACCCCACGATGCCCGCTGACCGTGATGTGACTCTCAAGGCAGATTTGGATTTCGGTGTGTACAACGATCAACTTCCTGCTAATGCGTTGCACCGCGAGTTCGGCAGTGTGAACAACGTCGGTGTGCCCGACGCCAGCATGGCCTACAACATCGGCATCGCGTTTGGCGTGGTCATCGAAAACGCGATTGGCGGCGACGGCAACGATGTGATCTGGGGCAACGCCGCCGCCAACACCATCACCACAGGTGCAGGCAACGATGTGGTGAAGTACGACACAGCAGCCAACATCAACGGCGACACGATCACCGACTTCTCGTCGTACGACAAGCTCAACATCGCCGCACTAAACTTGACGGAGGCTGGTTTGACTTGGGACAGTGCCATACACAAGCTTACCCATGTGGATAGCACAACCCCCGCAAACTCGTGGGCGCTGACGATTCAGGGCACGTTCAGCACCTCACAAGTGATCTATGCGTAACCCGATGGCGATTTAATTTGCGCTGGCTAATGCGGCTTCAATGTCGGAGGCTAACTTCGCTGGCGCATCCATCGACGCATAGCGTTTGAGTACCTGCCCGTCTTTGCCAACCAAAAATTTGGTGAAGTTCCATTTGATCGCTTCGCTGCCCAACACGCCCGGCGCTGCGGACTTGAGCCATTGGAAAAGCGGGTGGGCGCTGTCGCCGTTGACGTCTACTTTTTCCATCATCGCAAAGCTCACGCCGTAGTTGCGTTGACAGAACGCGCCAATCTCGGCGTTGCTGCCCGGGTCTTGTGCGCCAAACTGGTTGCACGGAAAACCGATGACGGTGAGCCCTTGGTTGCCATAGCGTTTGTGCAGCGCTTCTAGCCCTTCGAATTGCGGCGTGAACCCGCAGGCACTGGCGGTGTTGACGATGAGCAGCACTCGGCCTTGCAGGTCGGCAAAGTTCAAGGGTGTGCCGCCAATGCGCTGGGCGGTGAAGTCGGTCAGAGCGGTCATGTGAAAAGCCTTTCAAAGCAAGTGCGCATGCGTCAAGGCCTTGCAGCTTTGCGCATCAAACGGGGTCTGTGTGGGTGTCGGTATGGGCCTGCGATGCCAGCAGCGCAGCCAACACAATCATGCCGCCACCCAGGCCGATGCGCCACGTCAGCGCCGAAGCCCCTAGTGCCACCGAGGACACGCTGGCAAACACCACTTCCGACATCATCACCATCGCCGTGGTGTGTGCGCTCAACCGTGCGGCGCCGTATTGCAGCGCGAAGTTCGACACCAAGAAAGCCGCACTCAAACCCAACACCCACGGGGCCCATGTGCTGGCTTGTTGCATCAAGGTCGCGTCGCTCGCCCAAGGGGCAGGCAGTTGCAGTGCGGGTATCACGCCCGCTCCCGTGGCGAGGGCCGCACACAAAATGGCCATCACCGCGCCGCCGCCAAACATGGCCACCATGCGGGCCGACTCGGGGGTGTGCTGCAAGCGCAGCAGCCAGATGTTGGTGAGTGCAAAGCAAAACCCACTGAGCAAGGCCAGCATGTCCGACAAATCTTGTGGCAAGGGCCATGGTGAGTCCGGTGTTTTCAACACCAACACCACGCCTAGCAAGGCCAGCCCCAAGCGTGCCAGCGCCCCGCGTGTGGGCCGCTCCTTCAGCAGCCACCACGCCAGCAGCAAGGCCCAGGTGGGCATCAAATAAAACAGCAACACCACACGCACCACATCGCCCGTGGTCACTGCCCAGTTGAAGCCCACATTGGTCAGGCCCGACGCCACCATCAGCCACCACAGTTGTGGGTGGGGTTGGAAGTGCCGCCAGCTGGTTGGGAAGACCACAAGCAGGGCTACCGCCGCCAAGCTAAACACACAGGCCGTGGTCCACAAGGGGTGAAGTCCGTGCGCGTCGAGTTGGCGCAGCGGCCACCAAGACAGGCCCCACACCAACGCATTGAGGGCCAGTGCCAACATGGCGGCCAGCACGGGGCGCGTTATCGGGCCAGACATGGGCGACTTAGCCGTGCAAGTCGTCGTTGCGGGCGATGTGCATCAAGCGCGTCAGCTCTTCGCGGTGGTGCGCGTGGTTGTGCTGATGCCACAGCTTGATGAGCCACATCACGAAACCCACCAACACACCAAATGTCGTGATGGCGCCAAAGGCGCTCAGGCCCATGCCGGTGCTGAAGGTGTACAAAAAGCCAAGGCCTAAGATGCACAACTGCTCGTTCAAGTTTTGCACCGCGATGGAGCGGCCCGCGCCCATCAGGTTATGACCACGGTGTTGCAGCAGTGCGTTCATCGGAACCACCAAGAACCCACCTAAGCCACCCAAGACGATGAGGAAGGGCACCGCCAACCACAGGTTGTCGACGAAGTTCATCGCCACCACAAAGACGCCCATGGCAATGCCCAAAGGCATGAGGCGGGGCGCGTGGTCAAGGCGCATCTTCATGGATGCGACCACCGCCCCGACGGCTGTGCCAATCGCGACCACGCCCACCAAGCTCGACGCTTGTGTGGTGCTGTAGCCCAAGGCGGCCGCGCTCCAAGCCAACACGATGTAGCGCAAGTTGCCGCTCACGCCCCAGAACAAGGTGGTCGTTGCGAGCGAGATTTGACCCAGCTTGTCGTGCCACAAACGTTGGTTGCAGTGCCAGAAGTCAGGCAGCAGCGCCCACAGGTTGCGGGCCATGGTTTTGTCGGGCTCCAAGCGCATGGGGATCAATGCCGCGCCGGTGTAGGGAATGCGGGTGTTGAACCAAGCTGCCAAGGCGTACAGAGGAATCAACAAACAGATCGCCGCTTCAGCCGAGGTGTCTACACCGGTGGTGACGAAGGGCAAGTCAAACGACAATAGAAAGACCGACAAGTGTGGGCCAACGAGTTGACCACCCAACAGCACGCCCAAGATAATGGAGGTGATGGTCAAGCCTTCAATCCAGCCGTTGGCTTTGACCAACTGAGAGGCTGGGAGCAACTCGGTCAAGATGCCGTACTTCGCGGGTGAGTAAGCTGCCGCGCCCAAGCCCACGACTGCATAGGCCAGCAAGGGATGTACGCCAAACAACATCATCAAGCAGCCCACCACTTTGATGGAGTTGCTCATCAGCATCACCTCGCCCTTGGGTCGCGAGTCGGCAAACGCGCCCACAAACGGCGCCAGCACGACATAGAACAGGGCAAACATCGGCACCAAGGCGGCGCGTTGCCACTCGGCGGTGCCACTCGCTTTCAGTAATTCAACGGCTGTGACAAACAGGGCGTTGTCGGCCAACGAACTGAAAAACTGGGCCGACATGATGGTGTAAAAACCGCGCTTCATAGATGGGTCTGGCAACTGGCAGCGTGCTGCGCGTGTGCTGATGCTTCTTTCTTCTGTGTCTAACCAAGGTTATATCACGCGGGTGCCACAATATTGGCCATGCCCCGTCCGATTCAAGCTTTTGTTCATACCGACGCGCTGCGTCACAACTTGACCCGCATGCGCACCGCCGCACCCGATGCCCGTGTGTGGGCGGTGGTCAAGGCCAATGCCTATGGTCACGGCATTGAGCGCGTGTTTGAAGGTTTGCGTGCGGCAGATGGCTTTGCTTTGTTGGACTTGGACGAGGCGCAACGCCTACGCAGCTTGGGCTGGCGCGGCCCTGTGCTGTTGCTCGAAGGCGTATTTGAAGCACGCGACTTGGAGTTGTGCTCGCGCTTAGACCTGTGGCACACCGTGCATTGCGACGAACAAATCGACATGCTCAGTCGTCACAAAACCCAAGTGCCCCATCGCATTTTTCTCAAAATGAACAGCGGCATGAACCGCTTGGGCTTCACGCCCACACGCTTTCGTTCGGCGTGGACGCGGCTGAACCAATTGCCGCAAGTGGATGAGATTTCCCTCATCACCCATTTCAGCGATGCCGACGGTGCCAAAGGCATTGCTGCACAAATGGCGGTCTTCACCGAAACGACCCAAGACTTGCCCGGCGAACGCAGCACCTGCAACAGTGCCGGCTTGTTACGCCACGCCCGTGATCCCACCGCCGCCGCCGACTGGGTGCGTCCCGGCATCGCCTTGTATGGCAGTGCGCCAGATTTTCCAGAGCGCACCATCGCGCAGTGGGAGGTGCAACCCACGATGAGCTTGCGCAGCCACATCATCGCGACGCAAGACCTGCAAGCTGGTGACACCGTGGGGTATGGCTCGTCATTCAAAGCCGATGCGCCAATGCGCATCGGGGTGGTCGCATGTGGCTATGCCGATGGCTATCCGCGCCACTGTCCCACAGGCACGCCTGTGTTGGTCGACGGTGTGCGCACTCGCACCTTGGGCTGCGTGAGCATGGACATGCTGGCCGTGTACCTAGGCCCGTGTGACGCAGCGGGTCATGTAGCTGGTCGTTCGGTGGGCTATGGCAGTGAGGTTACGTTGTGGGGCAAGGCCAGTGCCGCGTGCGGCAGCACCGTGCTGCCGATTGACGAGGTGGCCCAAGCCGCAGGCACGGTGGGCTATGAGCTGATGTGTGCGGCGTCAGCTCGCGTGGGCTTCACGCAAGACTGAGCCGTCGCAACTCAATAAGGGCCTTTGCTAGCCGCTACTTCGGCCAAACCCTCTTTGTATTTGGCGGCCAAGGCAGCCGTTTGGCGCGACAAAATCATGCTGTCCACACCCACCGCCACAAACAAGGCACCTAAAGACAGGTACTGACGCACGAGTGCTTCATCCCCCATCAAGATGCCCGGTGCTTTGCCTGCTTGGCGAATGCGCGCGATGGCGTCCACGATGGCTGCTTGCACCTCGGGGTGCATGGGGTTGCCGATGTGCCCCATCGAGGCCGACAAGTCGGCAGGACCAATGAATACACCGTCCACACCGGGCGTGGCGGCGATGGCATCGAGGTTGTTCAGCGCCTCACGGGTTTCAGCTTGCACCAGCACGCAGACCTGATCGTTGGCTTCTTTGCCGTAGTTGGGGTAGCGGCCCCAACGCGAGGCGCGTGTGCCGGCCATGCCGCGTATGCCGCCGTGTCCATCGTCTTGCGGGTAGTGGCAAGCTTTCACAATCGCGGCGGCTTGCTCGGCGGTGTCCACCATGGGCACCAGCACGGTGGTGGCACCAATGTCCAGCACTTGCTTCAACAACGCCGGCGCATCATGTGGCACGCGCACCACGGGGTGTGCGTTGGGATAAGCCGCGATCACTTGCAGCTGTGCCAGCAAGGTGGTCAAGTCGTTGGGGCCGTGTTCGCCGTCCACCACCAACCAGTCAAATCCAGCGCCCGCACAAATATCGGTCGTCACGGTATTGCCCAGGCCCATCCATAAACCGATTCGTGGTTGTTGCTGGTGTAACGCTTGTTTGAATCGATTGGCAGGGGTTTGCATGGCAGGAGCTTTCACGGCGTGTTGAACAAATGTGCCAACGATTGTGGACGCGAATTGCGGGCGGCGGCTTTGTCCCTGAGCCGTTTGCCAGAAATTGCCTCGTGGTGCCTAGCCAACAAAACTGACTCTTTATACAGTACAATTTCTAATCCGCTCTCTCACCTGATTTCGAAAGGCTTGTTTTTATGTCGTACATCGCTAAAAACGCATCGCTGTTGGTCGACGAAAGTGATTTGTCTTTTGGCTCGCTAGCGTTGCCTAAGAAAGAGTTGACGGTTTCAATTGTGAATGAGGACGTGCTCGCCTTTCTTCGTGACTTACCTGCGGCGAGTGTGGACTTGATCGTCACCGACCCGGCCTATTCGGGAATGAACCAACACTTGGCGCTTGGCAAAGGGCGCATCGTTGGGAAGTACAGCGACAAGGGTGGTAGCGGAAAGTGGTTTGAAGAGTTTCACGATACGGCTGAAAACTACCAAATTTTTTTAACTGAGTGCGCACGTGTTCTTAAGCCGGATCGCCACATTTTTTTGATGCTTGACAGTTACTCCATGCTCTCTTTAGGGGCGATGGTTCGTGAAGCGTTTAATGTCAAAAACGTCATCACGTGGGACAAGGTCAACATTGGGATGGGGCATTACTTCAGGCGGCAAACGGAATTTATATTGTTTGCTTGCAAAGGCAAAAGACCCATCACGCGCAAAGACATTCCCGATATTTGGCGAATCAAGCGGCTCCATGCTGCGCAGTATCCAACACAAAAACCGGTCGAACTTTTTGAGGCCATGATTGCTTCTAGTAAGCAGACAACCGAAACCGATTTCGTGGTGTGTGACCCCTTCACGGGGTCAGGTAGCTCAGCGATTGCCGCATTGAGACAAGGCGCTCATTTCATGGGGTGTGATATCTCGAAGGAGGCCATTAAATTAGCCACCAAAAGAGTGGCTACTTACAAAAAAACAGGCGTTGACTGCTTACAGTCCAAGCCAGCGTTTGATCCTGCGATGCAGAAAAATTTTTGGACATGAGCGTGTCGCGAACAGCGCTGTCGAGGGCTTGGTTTTTCCCGACCTCGCCGCGTTCGCCTTATAAATTACACGATGCCATCCGCGTTGGAGCAGTGAACTAGCCATGGCCAAAGAAAAAACCCAATACACCTGCACCGACTGTGGCGGCATCACCGCCAAATGGCTGGGCAAATGCCCGAGTTGCAACGCGTGGAACACGCTGATTGAAACCGCCGTGGACAGCAGTGGCCCTGCCAAAAACCGCTATGCCGGCATGGCCGCGTTGGCCCCCGCCTCCGAAGTGGCGGTGCTCGCAGACATCGAGGCGCAAGACGTGGCCCGCACCCCCACGGGCCAAGAGGAGTTGGACCGCGTGCTGGGCGGCGGCATGGTGCAAGGCGGTGTGGTGCTGATTGGCGGCGACCCCGGCATTGGCAAATCCACCTTGATTTTGCAAGCCATGAACGGCCTGCAACGCACAGGCATGCGTACCTTGTATGTGACGGGCGAGGAGTCCGCCGCACAGGTGGCCTTGCGCTCGCGTCGCCTAGGCCTAGACCACAGCCAAGTGCAAGTGCTGGCTGAAACGCAGCTTGAAAAAGTGCTGGCCACCGTCGACAAATTGCAGCCCGATGTGATGGTGATGGACTCCATCCAAACTGTCTACTCCGACCAACTCACCAGCGCCCCCGGCTCGGTGGCTCAAGTGCGTGAATGTGCGGCGCACCTCACGCGCATGGCCAAGTCCACAGGCACGGCGGTGGTGTTGGTGGGCCATGTCACCAAAGAAGGCGCCCTGGCTGGCCCCCGTGTGCTGGAGCACATGGTGGACACCGTGCTGTACTTTGAAGGCGACACCCATTCCACTTATCGACTGGTGCGGGCCATCAAAAACCGCTTCGGTGCGGTAAGTGAAATTGGCGTGTTCGCCATGACCGAAAAAGGCCTGAAGGGGGTGAGCAACCCCAGCGCCATTTTCCTGAGCCAACACGCCGAGCCCGTGCCAGGTAGCTGCGTGTTGGTGACGCTTGAAGGCACGCGCCCTATGTTGGTGGAAATCCAAGCCTTGGTGGACACGGGCGGCCCATCGCCGCGCCGCCTGAGCGTGGGTTTGGACCGCGACCGCTTGGCCATGCTGCTGGCCGTGCTGCACCGTCACGCCGGTGTGGCTTGCATGGACCAAGACGTGTTTGTCAACGCCGTGGGGGGCGTGCGCATCAGCGAACCCGCGGCTGACTTGGCGGTGTTGTTGTCTATCCAAAGCAGCTTGCGTGGCAAGCCACTGCCGCAAGGCTTCATTGCCTTTGGCGAAGTGGGCTTAGCGGGCGAGGTGCGCCCTGCGCCGCGCGGCCAAGAGCGCTTGAAAGAGGCCGCCAAGTTGGGCTTCACCGTGGCCGTCATCCCCAAAGCCAACGCACCCAAAAAGCCTATCCCTGGCATGACCGTGCATGCGGTGGAGCGGGTGGATGAGGCGATCGGTTTGGTGCGAGGTCTTTAAGCCAGCGCCATAGCGACGGTCTTTGAGTTCGATCTTGCTGACCGTGAAGGTGTTGTCCGTCAAATAGCCTTTGGTTTTCACTTCGCCAATGGTGATGGGCTGATGTTCATCTCAGTGTGCAGCCCACATTCAGACAAAGCGCAGACGACCTTGATGCCATGCTGAAAAAACTAGGCACAGGTTTGTTTGCGATTGAACTCATGGGACAAGGCGTGAACTACGTGACGGGCGACTACTCACGTGGCGCTAGTGGCTTTTGGGTGGAAAACGGGCGCATTGCGTATCCCGTGCAAGAGATCACCATTGCGGGCAATATGAAAGACATGTTCCAAGGCATTCTGAACCTGCCCCTGTTGGACGTACCTCTTAGCTAGTCAATTATGCGGCCTTCAATAGCTGTGCCGCGTTCCAGCTTTTCTCAAACTGCATCGGGCTGACATAGCCCAATGTAGAGTGAATTCTGCGGTGGTTGTAGAACGTCATCCAGTCAATCACCTCGTCCATGGCCTGCCG
>NZ_JAVKLW010000038.1:0-7446 GCF_031538885.1 Limnohabitans sp. | reverse complement strand
GCTTGCTCGGGCATGATGAGCATGGCGCTCACCACCAAGAACATGGGCACAAACGCAAACAAGATGTAGCACACACCACCAATCACGGGGCCATGCGTGGCGGCCTTGATGCTGTTGGCCGACATGACGCGCTGAAACACGTCTTGCTGTGGAATGGAGCCCAGCATGATGGTGATGGCCGAGGCAAAGAAAAACAACACGTCTTTGGTGTTGGGCTCGGGCCAGAACTTGAACATGTCTTGGCTGATGGCCAACGCGATCACCTTGTCAGCACCGCCCGCTTGGTCTGCGGCAAACACCGCCAAGATGGAGAGGCCCACCACCAAGATGATCATTTGGATAAAGTCGGTGATGGCCACCGACCACATGCCGCCAAACAAGGTGTAGGCCAAGATGGACGCCACGCCAATCACCATGCCGAGTTCCATGCTGACCACACCATCTGAGAGCAGGTTGAACACCAAGCCCAAAGCCGTGACCTGTGCCGACACCCAGCCAAGATAGCTGACCATGATGATGAGTGAGCACACCACCTCCACCACGCGGCCATAGCGCTCGCGGAAGTAGTCGCTGATGGTGAGCAGCGTCATGCGGTAGAGCTTGCCCGCAAAGAACAACCCTACAAAGATGAGACAAAAGCCCGCACCAAACGGGTCTTCCACCACGCCGTGCAAACCCCCATTCACAAACTTGGCGGGGATGCCCAGCACCGTCTCTGAACCAAACCACGTGGCAAAGGTGGTGGTGACGATCATGGCCATCGGCAGGTGACGACCTGCAATGGCGAAGTCAGACGAGTTTTGAACGCGCTTGGCCGCCATCAAACCAATGGCAATGGTGACCAGCAAATAGACGATGACGAGTGTGAGCAGCACGGATCAACTCCGCAAAAAACCAAGTGCATCCACCTGCGGGCGAAGCTTGGCACTGAGCTGTTCATACGCGTGCTTGAACGAGGTGAAGTCCACCGCCACTTCGCTGCCGTGGGCTTGGAGTGCTTGGCGGATTTGATACCAGCCCACATCTGGGCGATTGAGTTTGAACTCGTCACGAATCTTTTTTTCAAACCGCGTGGCGTGGTACTGCGCCCAGAGCTTTTTACCCCCCGCTAACACGGCTTGCGCTTCTTGCGAGAACTTCAATTTGGCCATATAGCGCTGCATGAAGTTGGATTCAAACCTCTCACAGGCCCCCACCTCGACTTCGGTGAACGGGATAAAGTGATTCACCAAAGACCACGGCTTGTTGTTCCACACCAAGCCGTTGGCACCCGCGCTCAAATTGCTCCCGTTGAACAGCATCCACATCAAACAATCGGTTTTGAACGCCTCGCTCAGCGCTTGGTTGGGTTGCAAAAATTGATCGCGGTCGTTGAGCCAAGTCGGCTTGATGAGACGACGCACAGCAAACACGATGGCCGCTTGCCAAAGATTCTCTGGGGTCACAAAAAAGGCCCCTGCATTGCCATACCCAGAGGACAGCAAGGCCGTGCCTTGTGCCGCATGCTGCATGTCGTTGCCAAACACAATCATGCTGCCAATCGCATCGTCGGCCCATTTATCACCGCGCACGTCCTTGGTGCTGGTGCTCGGGGTGATGGCATTCTTCAGTGGTATCGCGTCTTGTTGGTTGGAGCGAGGACGCACGATCCACGCACTCAAGGGCAGTCGATCGACGCTGCGGTAAAAGGTTTTGCAGCCGATCACTTGCCCGTCTTTGTCGAGTGCTGTCGTGCTCACTTGGCTCAAGGGCTCTTTCTTGCTGGTGTCCCAGAGCAAAAAACCAATCGGGAAATTACCCCTCAAACCATCAAAGGCTTTGCTGTGCAGCACAAAACCATTGAGATACTTGGCCTGCCAATGGGTTCGCAGTTGTTCAAAGTTGGGCGAGTTGACGTACTTCAGCGTGCTGAACATGGCCAGCACTGCGTTGGGGATTTCGTTTTGAATGCGCACCATGAATTGGGCAAACAACTCGCGGCTGGCGTAGCCGTAATTGCCCATGCAATCGGCCACACGGGTTTGCCCAACGCCTTTTTTGAGCTCCGAGTTTTGGCCATTCGCTTGGGTGGTGTTGTCCACGTTCATGGCTTCGGCGTAGGGTGGGTTAATTAGCACCAAAATTTTCTTTGCGCCTTTTTTCTTGGCATTAGCGTCTGCAATGGCTTGTCGTAACTCCAGTGGCATTTTGTTGGTCAGGCTGTAGTCGAACTGGCAAAAGTCAGTCACATCGTCATTCAAGTAGTCGTATTGAAACTTGGTCGCCGCCACGCAGGTGTGACTGGCGTGCATCACATCAATGTCCGCCCGATCAAGCGTACTCATAAAAATATGACGGTGGTTGCTGTGCTTGACCTCTAGATTACCCACCCCACAGCACATGTCCCACACGATGTAGTTTTGCTGCCAGTTCTTGCCCAGCGCTTGTGCCAGCAAGTCATAGGCTTTGTCGACCACATGCAAAGGCGTGTAGTAAGCGCCTTTGAAACTGCGCTCATCCAAGGGTAGCAAGCTGTCGCGCCGCTCCAGCAGGTAGGCGCGGTACGCTTCATCAGGGGGACGGTGGTAAATGGCCCAGAAATTGCGATAGCCTCTGTCGCTGCCGAGCTCGTAGGTTTTGCCGTTCAATAAAAACAAGGGCTTGTCGTCTTCGTGCAACAACCGCGCGGGCAAGTTGCTGATGGTGGCCTTAGTGCCGTCGTGCATGATGTCGGCAAAAAAGAGCAAGGCGTAGTCAGCCTCACTGACCCCATCGATCTCACGCCCGACCATCACCACCCACTTGTCAAACACTTGTCGCAAGTTGTCAGGGGAGATCGGTGTGCGGATCAGTTTGCCTGCCTTGATGGCCGTTTTGACCGCCTGCACAAACTCTTGTTCGTGGCTGTCCATTTTGTACACCACGAAGTGCGCTTCAATGTAGGGCGCAGCTTGCATGGCAATTGTCTTATCCACCGCCGAGGCGGATTTGGGCCAAGCAATGCTTTTGTCGGCCATGATGGGCAGTGCCTTGGCGATCTCCATGATGGCGGCTTTTTCGCGGTCGATGACGGCCAAGAAGGGCGGAATGTGCTCGCCCTTTTTACGGGCATCGCGCACATAAAACAAAAGCTGAGTGAACATCAGCACTGGCGGGGTCGCCGCTTCTTTGGCTTCAAACCAAATTTCTTCGGTTTGGATATCCACCAAACCCTTGTTGTATTTCTTCAGTCCAAGCGCTTTGATATAGGCATCTTTGACATCTTCCTCTGTCTTGGTCAAAGCCAGCTCTGCATTCAAACTCATAAGTGTTGTCCTTTCAAAGATGCAGGCACAGCCGAGGCAGCGACCAGGTGAGCAACGCGCCGCCCACAAAACCCAGCACCCAATACAGCAGCGTGTGCAAGAGACGGTTGGTGCGGCGTTGCTCTTCGATGAGCTGTTGCAACTGGGCATGGCCGTCGGTTTGGCGGTGCTTCAAAAAGTCGTGCACCAAACGGGGCAACTCGGGCAAGAGCTTGGCGTAGCGCGGCGCTTCGGCACGCAGTTGATCCCACAGTTTTTTCGGACCAACTTGGTCAAGCATCCACTTTTCCAAGAACGGCTTAGCGGTACTCCACAAATCCAACTCGGGGTCGAGCTGGCGGCCCAAGCCTTCGATGTTGAGCAGTGTTTTTTGCAGCAACACGAGTTGCGGCTGAATCTCGACATTGAAGCGGCGCGAGGTTTGGAACAAGCGCATGAGCACCATGCCGAGTGAAATTTCTTTCAACGGACGGTCAAAGTAAGGCTCGCACACGGCACGAATGGCGGACTCCAATTCGTCCACCCGCGTGTCGGCGGGCACCCAGCCGGACTCCACATGCAACTCGGCCACGCGCTTGTAGTCGCGGCGAAAGAAAGCGGTGAAGTTTTGCGCCAAATACTCTTTGTCGTACTCGGTGAGCGTACCCACGATGCCAAAGTCCAACGAGATGTAGCGGCCAAAGGTGGCGGGCTCTAAGCTGACTTGGATGTTGCCGGGGTGCATGTCGGCGTGGAAAAAACCATCGCGAAACACCTGGGTGAAGAAAATGGTCACGCCATCGCGCGCCAGCTTAGGGATGTCCACGCCCGTTTCGCGCAAGCGGTCGGTTTGGCTGATGGGCACGCCCTTCATACGCTCCATCACGATGACGTCGTTGTGGCAAAAGTCCCAAATCATTTCGGGGATCAACACGAGGTTTAGGCCTTCCATGTTGCGACGCAGTTGTGCAGCATTGGCTGCTTCGCGCACAAAGTCGAGTTCGTCGTGCAAGTACTTGTCAAACTCGGCCACCACTTCGCGAGGCTTCAAACGTTTGCCATCGGCACTGAGGCGGTCCACCCAACCGGCCATCATGCGCATGAGGCTCAGGTCTTTGTCGATCACGGTCAACATGCCCGGACGCAACACTTTGACCGCCACTTCGCGCGTGGCACCGCTGCGGTCTTGGATGACGGCAAAGTGCACTTGGGCGATGGAGGCACTGGCGATGGGGTGGAGCGTGAAATCCACAAACACCTCGCTGAGCGGGCGACCAAATGCACGCTCGATGATGGCCACGGCCGCATCGGATGGAAACGGTGGCACACGGTCTTGCAGCAAGGCCAACTCATCGGCGATGTCGGGCGGCAACAAATCACGACGGGTCGAGAGCACTTGGCCAAACTTCACAAAGATGGGGCCGAGGTGCTCCAACGCTTCACGCAAACGCTGGCCACGTGGGGCCGACAAATCGCGCCCCACCGACACGATGCGGGCCAGAAAACGCAAGCCCGGCTTTTGAAAACTGGTGAGCACCAGCTCGTCCAAACCGTAACGCAAGACGATGAAGACGATGTAGATACCGCGCAACAAACGGGTCATCATGGCGCGGCTTTCTGAGCCTGCGGTTGCGCTTGTTGTTGCACAAAGCTGCGTAGCGCGTCCACGGCACGCTTGGCAGTTTGCACCAAGGTGTGGGCGGGGGCATCGCCAATGAGGCGGGCCACGTCTTCTTCTGGGTCCCAACGCACGTGGTCAATCAGCCAGTTCACCTCGGCGGCTAACTGCACATCACCCTCAATGCGAATGGCGGGCTTGTCGCCTTCCAACACGGTTTTGACCAATTCAAAAGGTGAGGGTTCGTTCACACGCAGCACGAGGTCGGCAGCTTTGGCGCCGGAATCGGGTGCGATGTACTCCACCAAGCCCGCCGGCGTGAAGGCACATTGAAACACTTGGTCGCGCCAGCACACTTGCACATAGCGGCCCCTTTGGCGCTGCAAGCGGTCGCGGGCTGCGGGCTCTTGCATGAGCACATGGTTCAAAAACAGCACCACGCGTTGCTGAACCTCAGCCACCACCCATGCGGGTTGCGTGAATGAGGAAGGAAGGTCTGCGAGGAGTTGGGCGCGCAGCGTGTCTGCTGCGTCGGCCAACCAAGAAAAAGGGGACTGTGTTGCCATAGTCCCCAATTATTCCCTGTTTGGGCGCCCTTCTGAGGACACCCGGATTTCTTGCAGGTTTATTGCAAGGCTTGCACGCCCGCGACCAACCAGCCCAAGCTGCCATCTTTGGGCTTGGTCATGTTCCAGACTTCGCGGAACGGAGTGGGGCCAGAGGATGGCTCTTCACGGATGAGGCCTGAGAACTCCACACTGGCCATGTAGTTGCTACCTACATCCTCAATACCCAACAGGTGTGCGTCGAGCATGACCACCTCGGTGTGATTGGCTTGGCCGTTGGCAGTGGCTTCGCGCTCGGCCAACTGGGATTTGATTTCGTCCAGCATGCTGTCGGTCATCATCATGCGCAGTGAGGCGATGTCTGAGCGGTCCCATGCTTGTTGCAAGGTCATGAAGTTTTGCTTGGCAGCGTTGACAAAGCCAGCCATGTCGAAGTCAGCAGGAATGCCCCAAGTTTGGTTGCCGCCCAATGCGGAGCCAATCATGGAGCCCCCGCTGGTGGGCGCAAAGTCAGTTTGCGTGTCCACGGGACGAGCCGAAGAATCGTTGCCCACATTCTTGGGGTTGTACTGCGGCAAGGTGTTGGGGCTCATCGCGCCAGCGCCTTCAAAGGCATAAGGGCTGGTATTGGCTGCCTCAGGCTGACGGCGACGCATGACGGCACCGATCACCATCATGGCGACCAAAGCCAAGAAAGCGAACATCAAGAATTGACCAAACTCAGCACCCAAGCCCAATGAGTGTGCCAACCAAGCCAGACCTAAGCCAGCGGCCAAGCCGCCCAACATACCGCCCATGCCCCAAGATTTTTTGGGCTGTGCAGCGGCGGGCGCTGCGGGTGTCGCAGGTGCGGGTTTGACAGCTTCGCGCTGTGTCACATTGCTGGACTGTTGGCCCACCGACTTACCACCGCCTAACCGTTTAGCGGCCTCAGCGTGCATCGTGGCCAAAGCCATGGCCACCACAAAAAGGGCTGTTAAAAGTTTTTTCATCACATCATCTCCTGTTGTCTGAATGTATCAGCACTTGATTCCAACATGAAGTGTGACCACGCTGGCACTCATGTTGTGAAAGTCCACATGGCCAAAGCCATTTTGTTTCATAAGGGATTTCAATTCCTCCTGGCCGGGGTGCATGCGAATGGACTCTGCCAAGTAACGGTAGCTGGCATCATCGCCTGCAATCATCTGGCCCAGCTTGGGCAAGATGTTGAAGGAATACCAGTCGTAGGCTTTCTCCAGCGGCTTGGCCACCTTGGAGAACTCTAGCACCAGCAGCTTGCCTTGGGGCTTGAGCACGCGGCACATCTCGCGCAGCGCTGCATCTTTGTGCGTCATGTTGCGCAGACCAAAGGCGACGCTCACCACATCAAAGTGGTTGTCGGGGAAAGGCAACTTCTCAGCGTCGCACACCAAAGTGGGCAGGACCAAACCGTGGTCGAGCAATCGGTCACGGCCCGTGCGCAACATGGCTTCGTTGATGTCGGTGTGCACCACGCGGCCGGTTTTTCCCACCTTCTTGGCAAAGGCCATGGCCAAGTCACCCGTACCGCCTGCGATGTCGAGCACTTGCGAGCCCTCGCGCAAATTAGCCACCATGACGGTGTAGCGCTTCCACAAGCGGTGTAAGCCTGCGGACATGAGGTCGTTCATCACGTCGTATTTGGACGCAACCGAATCAAACACGCCGCGCACATGCTTGGCTTTTTCTTTTTCGTCAACGGTTTTGAAACCGAAATGTGTGCTGGTCATATGCATATTATCTCTGCACCACGGGATCAGCAAAAAATCTACGCAATCAAAAATTAAGGGTAAGGCGGATTCAAGGACGAAGTGCAACACGCTTTAACGAGGCATGAAATACCTCGTGAGGTGTCTTGAATCCTAGTCGCTTTCTGGGGCGGTGATTCAATCGATTTTCAATCATAGTCAATTCCTCATCCGTCACGGTTTCCATGCGGCGCTTCTTTGGGATGTATTGGCGCAGTAGGCCGTTGAAG
>NZ_JAVKLW010000037.1:0-2900 GCF_031538885.1 Limnohabitans sp. | reverse complement strand
CTTGCTGGCCAGCCGCATGGCCCATGCCATCCGTTTCTTGGCCATCGACGCCATCGAGGCGGCCAAGTCTGGACACCCAGGCGCACCCATGGGCATGGCCGAAATCGCCGAGGTGCTTTGGCACAGGCACTTGCGCCACAACCCGCTCGACCCGCGCTGGCCAGACCGCGACCGTTTTGTGCTCTCCAACGGCCACGGTTCGATGCTCATCTACGCCCTCTTGCACTTGACTGGCTATGACTTGCCGATCGACGAGTTGAAAAAATTCCGTCAGCTGCACAGCAAAACGCCCGGGCATCCCGAGGTGGGCCTCACCCCTGGCGTGGAAACCACCACAGGCCCACTGGGCCAAGGCTTGTCCAACGCGGTGGGCATGGCCTTGGCTGAAAAAATGCTGGCCCAAGAGTTCAACCGCGAAGAAGACGGTGAAATCTTGCGCATCGTGGACCACTTTACCTATGTGTTCTTGGGCGATGGCTGCATGATGGAAGGCATCAGCCACGAAGCCTGTTCACTTGCAGGCACTTTGCGGTTATCTAAATTGATTGCGCTGTACGACGACAACGGCATCTCCATCGACGGTCATGTGCAAGGCTGGTTCCGTGACGACACGCCACAGCGTTTTGAAGCCTATGGCTGGCATGTCATCCGTGATGTGAATGGGCACGATGCCGCTGCGGTCGATGCCGCCTTGCATGCGGCCAAAGCACAGGCCACACGCCAAGACGGCAAGCCGACTTTGATTTGCTGCAAGACCGTGATTGGTCAAGGTTCGCCCCACAAAGCGGGAACGCATGAGGTGCATGGTGCAGCCTTGGGCAGCGAAGAGATTGCCGCGACACGTCAAGCGCTGGATTGGCCTTATGTGCCCTTTGAAATACCGCCAGACGCGGCCCATGCGTGGGATGCCCGCGCCAAAGGAGCCGCTTTGCAAGCCGCATGGACGGAAGTGTTTCGCGCCTACCAAGCCAAATACCCTGAGTTGGCCGCCGAATTTTTGCGCCGCATGAAGGGCCAACTCAGCGATGCGTTTGTGCAAGGGCAGGCCGAGGTGCTGCGTCAAGTGGCTGCCAAGCCGGAGGCCATCGCCACCCGCAAAGCCAGCCAAAACGCCTTGGACTTGCTGGCACCCTTCGTGCCGGAGTTTTTGGGCGGCAGTGCAGACTTGACGGGCTCGAACTTGACCAACTTCAAAAACTGCAAACTGGCTGCGCCTGACCAATGGGGCAACCATGTGTCGTATGGCGTACGCGAGTTTGGCATGGCCGGGGCCATGAATGGCGTGGCCTTGCACGGGGGCTACCTGCCTTATGGCGGCACGTTCTTGACCTTCAGCGACTACAGCCGCAACGCCATCCGCATGGCGGCCTTGATGAAGCAGCGCGTCATCCATGTGCTGACCCATGACTCGATTGGTTTGGGCGAAGACGGGCCGACACACCAAAGCATTGAGCATGTGCCAAGCTTGCGTCTTATTCCAGGCTTGGATGTGTGGCGACCTGCCGATGGTTTGGAAACCGCCGTAGCTTGGATGTGTGCGATTGAGAAGCACGATGGCCCGAGTGTGTTGGCGTTGTCGCGTCAAAACCTGCCGCGCTTGCTCGCCGACGCTTCAGATGCGCAGAAGGTGCGCCAGGGCGGCTACATCTTGTCTGAGATGGCGGATGCGGTGGCGGTCATCGTCGGCACAGGGTCGGAGACCTCATTGGCGCTGCAAGCGCAAGCTGAGTTGGCCGCGCAAGGCATTGCCACGCGCGTGGTGTCCATGCCGTGTACGCAAGTGTTTGACCGCCAAAGCACGGCCTACCAAGACAGCGTTCTTCCGCTGGCATTACCAACCGTGGCCGTTGAGGCGGCGCATCCTGATTTTTGGCGCAAGTATGTGGGCCGCACAGGCCATGTGATTGGCATTGCAAGCTTTGGCGAATCGGCCCCCGCTCCGCAGCTCTACCAACACTTTGGCATCACCGTGGCGCACATTTGCGCGGCGGTGAAGGGCCTGTTGCCCATGCTCACGTCCATACCCGCGCAAACTGCCGCAGCACCTGCGTCTGTCGTGCCAGCGGTGCTTGGATAAGGGCAACGCACATGATGTACCGCGCTGTATTTTTTGATCTGGATGGCACTTTGGTCGAGACCGCCCCAGAAATTGCAGATGCTGTGAATGACACGCTGGCGTATTTCGATTGGCCTGCGGTGTCACAAACGCTGGTCGATGGCTGGATTGGGCATGGCACGCAAGCCTTGTTGGTTGAAGCCTTGGCACATGTGATGCAGCAATCGGTGCCCGAGGTGCGTCAGAGTGCACACCTCAAAGACGCGCTGCCTGTGTTTGATCGCTACTACCAAGCCCGATGTGGCACCCGCAGCCATCTCTATCCCCATGTGCGAGACGCCTTGGCACATTTGCGCGCGCAAGGCATCAAGCTCGCCTTGGTGACCAACAAGGAAGGCCGTTACACCCAAACCGTGTTGCAGGTGCATCAACTCAAGGCGATGTTTGACGCGGTGGTCAGCGGCGACACCTTGCGCGTGAAAAAACCCAACCCGAGTGCGGTGGAGCTCCATCTCAAAAAATGGGGCGTCAACAAAGAGAACGCGCTGTTTGTTGGCGACTCTTCCATTGACGCGGCCACCGCACGCAACGCAGGCATTGCGGTGTGGCTTTTGCCCTATGGCTACAACATGAGCGAGCCTGTGGCGGCGTGCCAGCCAGACCGCGTGATCTCTGATGTTTCAGAGCTGATGAATTTATAAAAGAAAGGTGAACATGACTATCAAAATCGGCATCAACGGCTTTGGCCGTATCGGGCGCATGGTGTTGCGTGCGGCCACGCAAAACTTCCACGACATCGAGATCGTGGGCATCAACGACTTGTTGGAGCCCGACTACTTGGCCT
>NZ_JAVKLW010000036.1:0-24036 GCF_031538885.1 Limnohabitans sp. | reverse complement strand
GAAACCGTGACGGATGAGGAATTGACTATGATTGAAAACCGATTGAATCACCGCCCCAGAAAGCGACTAGGATTCAAGACACCTCACGAGGTATTCCATGCCTCGTTAAAGCGTGTTGCACTTCGTCCTTGAATCCGCCGCGTAAACAGTTAGCTTGTAAACGTGGTTGCTTGGAGGGCATGCACCAGCGTAGCCGTTTGATGCGCCATCGTAAGTTTGGCTATATGTCACACCACTGATGAGTGATAGGTTTTCTCCTGCCGAAATGGCAGTTTTAGTTGATGGAAGATTAAACACAGCCCAGTGGACACAGGCGTTTGCGCCAGTGCGGCAAGGAGAGACCTCATCATCCATCACGATGGCAATTTTCGAGGTGCTGCTGGGTAAATTATTAAGAGTGAGTTGGGGGGATGTGCCCGTGCCTCCCAGGGCTACGCAAGCATTTGCGCTTGGCATCACGCCGTTATCGGTGTAAGAGCTGGACGTGATACTGAATGCAGCGGGAGTAGTACCCGTGTCGCTACTACCGCCCCCTCCACAGGCAGAGAGTAAGCAAACACAGGCAGCAGAGAAGATTTTTTTGACATGAAGTTTCCTTTACGGTTGATGGATGTTTATTGGATGATCGAAAGGCACGTAATGCTGATGAAGCATTTGCGTTGATCCGCGTGATCGTGACGCTTTCGGGTATTCCAAGCGAGGTAGGCCCATTGGGCGTCATTGACGTGGCGATGTGTGTCAAGCATCCAAGGCCTCCCGAATCCCCGCCAAAAACGCGTGCGCAGCCGCCACTTCTTGGCCTGCGGGTGCCGCTTCGAGCAACTGGATGATACGGCTGCCAATCACCACGGCGTCGGCCACGCGGCCCACGGCAGTGGCAGTGGCGGCATCGCGAATACCAAAGCCCACACCCACGGGGATGTGTACATGCTGGCGGATGCGCGGCAGCATGGCTTCCACGGCATCGGTGTCGAGGTTGCCTGCGCCCGTCACGCCCTTGAGCGAGACGTAATACACATAGCCGCTGGCAATGCGGGCCACTTGCGCCATGCGTTGGTCGGTACTGGTGGGCGCGAGCAAGAAGATCAGATCCATGTGGTGGACACGCAAGGTGGCGGCAAACGCTTCGCACTCTTCGGGCGGGTAGTCCACGATGAGCACGCCGTCTACGCCAGCGGCAGAGGCGTCTTTGACGAACGCGTCTTGGCCGTGTTTGAGGTTGTAGCACTCGACGGGGTTGGCGTAGCCCATCAGCACCACGGGGGTGGTGGTGTTGGTTTGGCGGAACGCGCGCACCATCTCCAGCACTTGGATGGTGCCAATGCCAAACCGCAGAGCGGCTTCGCCTGCTTTTTGAATCACCGCGCCATCGGCCATGGGGTCGCTAAAAGGCACGCCCAGTTCGATGATGTCAGCGCCTGCGTCCACCATGCCGTGCATGAGGGCGGGCGTGATGTGGGCTTGTGGGAAGCCAGCCATCACATAGGGGATGAGGGCTTTGCGGCCTTGGGCCTTGAGGGCGGCGAGGGTGGTGTCAATACGGCTCATGATTGCACCCCCACGCGCTGCACTGTCGTGTCATCGCTACCCCCCGAGGGGGCTTTCGCTTCTAGGGGCGGCCTGTCGTGGCCCAACGTCATCTTGACGATGTGTTCAGCAGTACCACCTTTGATCGATTGCCCTTGGCAGCTGGGGCGGCAGAAGAAGTCAGCGTTGCTCAGGTCGGCCACGGTGCCAATGTCTTTGTCGCCACGGCCTGAGAGGTTGATCAAGATGGATTGCTCAGGCTTCATGGTCTTGGCCAGCCTCATGGCATAGGCCACGGCATGGCTCGATTCGAGTGCGGGGATGATGCCCTCGGTGCGGCACAGGTAGTGGAAGGCATCCAGCGCTTCTTTGTCGGTGATTCCCACGTACTCGGCGCGGCCCATGTCTTTGAGGAAGGCATGTTCAGGGCCCACGCCTGGGTAGTCGAGGCCCGCACTCACGCTGTGCGTCTCGGTGATCTGCCCGTTCTCATCTTGCAAGATGTAGGTGCGGTTGCCGTGCAACACACCAGGTGCGCCGAGTTGCAGCGAACACGAATGGCGGTTGGTCTCCATGCCTTCGCCCGCCGCTTCCACGCCAATCAGGCGCGTGTTCGTGTGGTCGATGTAGGGGTAGAAGATGCCCATGGCATTGCTGCCGCCACCCACACACGCCATCACCACATCGGGTTGTTCTTCGGCCATCTTCAAGCTCTTGAACATCTCAGGCATTTGCGCCAGGCATTCCTCGCCAATCACGCTTTGGAAGTCGCGCACCATCATCGGGTAAGGGTGAGGCCCCGCCACAGTGCCGATGATGTAGAAGGTGTTGTCCACGTTGGCCACCCAGTCGCGCATGGCTTCGTTGAGTGCATCTTTGAGTGTGCGGCTGCCGCTTTCCACGGGTACCACCGTCGCGCCCAAGAGCTTCATGCGGTACACATTGGGACTTTGGCGCTTCACGTCCTCTGCGCCCATGTAGACCACGCATTCCAAACCGTAGCGCGCGCAGATGGTGGCGGTGGCCACGCCGTGTTGGCCCGCACCAGTTTCGGCAATCACGCGGGGCTTGCCCATGCGCTTGGCGAGCATGGCTTGGCCAATGGTGTTGTTGATCTTGTGCGCACCCGTGTGGTTCAGGTCTTCACGCTTCAAGAAGATTTGCGCTCCGCCCACTTCGCGGCTCATGCGGGCAGCGTGATAAATGGGGGAAGGGCGGCCCACGAAGTGGGCCAACTCGCTCTTGAATTCGGCGATGAAATCTGGGTCGTACTGGTACTTGGCGTACGCGTCCTTGAGTTCTTCAGTCGCGTGGGTCAGCGTTTCGCTGATGAAGCTGCCGCCGTAAATGCCAAAGTGGCCTCGTGCGTCGGGTTGTTGGTAGTTCGACATAGCTTGCCTACAAAAATTGCCTCAGAACAACTGCCTTAGCGAGCAGTGCGCCCAAGTGCTTCAAACAAAAAAGAGGAGAAGGGAACGGGTTCAGCGCGGATGCGCTGCGTCCGCTGCGCGAACGGCTCTGACGAATTCGTGGATCTTTGCCGCATCCTTGATGCCTTTGGCCGACTCCACGCCAGAGCTCACGTCAACCGCCAACGACAAGCCGTGGTGACGCAGTGCGCGAATGCCATCGGTCACGTTGGCAGCGTTGAGTCCACCAGACAAGACGAGGTGAGCGTTGACGTTTGGAGGAAGCTGTGACCAATTGAATGTTTTGCCGCCGCCGCCATAGCCCTCGACATGGGCGTCGAGCAGCACGGCTTGGGCGTCTGAGTAATTTTGCGTGTATTTTAAGAGGTCAAAGGGTTCTTCGCCCGCAGGGGTTTCTAGCGGGATGCGGGCTGCACGCATCCAGCGGCGGCCCAAGGTGCGGGCAATTTTGCGGCAGTGGTCGGGTGTTTCGTCACCGTGGAACTGCAACCATGCGCCCGGCACTTGCACACAGGCGCGCGCAATGGCTTCGGCGGTTTCGTTCACAAACAACAACACAGGCGTGACAAAGGCGGGCAGACGCAAGACCAGCTCTGCGGCGCGCTCCACCGTCACCGCACGAGGACTGGGCGCATACATGACAAAGCCAATCGCATCCACGCCTGCGGCCACGGCGGCATCGACGTCTTGCTCACGGGTGAGGCCACAAATTTTGATACGTGTTCGGCTGATGGGGCGGTTCATGGCAATCCATCATACGCAGGGGTGCGGTCAGGCAACTCCCACCGTGCGTCATAGCGGGGGCCCAAAAAATACAAACCATCGGGGCTGAAGGTGGGGGCGGCCGCATCGCGGTCGCGCGCGGCCAGCACTTCGGCCATCCACTCGGGTGGTTTGTCGCCGCTGCCAATCTTTACAAAGCAACCCATGAGGTTACGAATCATGTGGTGCAAAAAGGCGCTGGCTTCAAACTCAAAACGCCACACCGCTGAATCAGGGTTGGTGCTTTTGCGTGTGATGTCGATGCGTGTCATGGTTTTCACAGGCGTCAAAGCTTGGCAGCTGGAGGCGCGAAACGAGGTGAAGTCATGCTCGCCCATCACGAACTGCGCGGCTTGTTGCATGGCCTCGAGATTGAGCGGGCGATACACCCAGCCGACGCGGCCTACTTCTACGCTGGGACGCACGGCAGACTCCAGCACCACATACGCGTAGCGACGCGCAATGGCGCTGCCACGGCAGTGGAACTCACGCGGCATTTCACGTGCCCATTGCACGGCAATGTCGAGCGGTAAATACCGGTTCGTGCCGCGCACCCATGAGTAGGGTGTGCGGTCGAGCTCAGTGTCAAAGTGAATGACTTGCATGAGACCATGCACACTTGCATCGGTACGGCCTGCACACAGGGTAGAAACAGGGGTTTGGGTGAACTTGGACAGCGCTTTTTCCAGCTCGTCCTGCACTGTTTTTCCTGAGGCTTGACTTTGCCAGCCTTCGTAGGCTTGGCCGTTGTAGCTCAAGCCCATGGCGATGCGCATAGGCTTCGGCTTAGGCTCGTTCAGCCAGCCACTGCAGGGCTTTTTCTTTGACAGCGCCAGAGGCTTCGTTCGCCACCTCTGCCACCAAGGCGCGGCTGGTGTGCAATTGGCCTAAGTTCCACAACTCATCGGCCAAATCGATACGCACTTGGTAGGCACTGGCGCTGGTGTCGGATTCGTCCAAATCTAAGGAGATATTGGGTATTTCCATGGTGGGGCGAGGTGTGTCGTCGTATCTTGTTTCGCTGCCTTCATCTTCAGCTTCATAGCTGTGATGCTCATGGTCATGCGTATGCTTGTGCGTTTCGTGCGTGTGTGTCGCCACCGCGTGGATGTAACCGCGCTCCACTGGTTCTTTGTTGTCGAATTCAGGAAAATCCAAATCGAACTTCGTGTTCAATGGGGGCAAACCTTCAATGCCATCACCGCCAGCCTTGTTCATGGCACGACGGCGCCACAACCCTGCCAGCACTAAGATGGCGATCAAGCTGCCTGCACCCACGGGCGTCAGGCTGTGTTCACGCAACTCGTTGAGCCATTCGCCATTGGCAGTGGCATTGGCAGTGGCAGCACTCGCCAGTACCTCGATGGGCAAGGCGCCCGAGGCTGGCTCAGACGCAGCCGTGCCAGCCTCCACTGTAATCTTAGCGAGTTCGCTGATGCTTCGGCTCAACTCTGCGGCACGGTCAGCCACCTCTTGGGCCTCACGTTGTTGGGCAATTTTGTTTGCGTCTGCGTCTTTGCTGCCTGGCTTGGACAACGTCAACTTGTCTTGCTGTTTCTTCGCGCTGTTTTGCACCTTGGCGTCGAGCCTGCCAACGGCCTCACGTACCACCTTGGGTACCGTGCCACCGGGGGCGCGTGCCGCCAACTCAGCGCGGTAGGCTTCAAAATCTTTGGTTTGAACTTGAATCTCGCGGCGTGCTTCTTGACGCGAGATACTTTGTGCCTCTTGTTCCGTGGTCAAAGTGATCAAAGCACCCACTTTTATGCGGTTGACGTTGGACTCCACAAATGCATCGGGGTTGTTACGCAGTAACGCCAGCAACATCTGCTCTAACGACACGCCGTCTGGTATGTGGTTCGCCACCAACTCACTGGCGGTATCGCCGCGCTGCACTGTCAGTGGTTGGGTATTCGCACCACCCGCCACACTCGATGCGTGGATTGCGTTGCTGGTCGTCTTGGCATGATCCAACGATACATTGAAATCGCGCAACAAACGCCCCGTCGCCCACCGCAAATCAATCAAAATATCCAACGCATAGTCGCCCACCGCTTGCTTGCTGGTCACTAGGAGGTAGAACTTCCCGTTAGCGCGTTGCAGCAATTGCACATCAATATCCAATGGCGTGCCGTCTTGCAAGGGCAGCGCAACCTTGGCCGCGTTATAAAGCTCAGCATTCGCAATGTCGACTTGTAAATCTGCCCGCTCACTAGGTGAGATCTCGCTGATATCAATCTCAGCGCGTAACACCTCGCCTTGCTTGCTTTGTACCACTGGGCGTAACAAAGTCAGTGCCTGCGCACTGCCAAACAGTGACAGTGACAGGACTGCCCACAAAGCAGATCTTTGGAGCAAACGTGAAGCGTGAAATGTAGTTTTAGTCATAGCTAAATATCTTACTTTGTTTTACGCTTCTAAAAGAATGCGCAGCATGCGGCGCAACGGCTCGGCCGCACCCCACAAGAGCTGGTCACCCACGGTGAAGGCGCCAAGGTAGTCGTTGCCCATGGCCATCTTGTGCAGACGGCCCACGGGGACTGTAAGCGTCCCAGTCACGGCGGCAGGTGTCAGGTCACGTTCGCTGATTTCGCGCACGTTGGGCACCACTTTCACCCAGTCGTTGGCGCTAGCCAAGATGCTTTCGATCTCGTCCATTGGCACGTCTTTTTTTAGCTTGATCGTCAAGCCCTGCGAGTGGCAGCGCATCGCGCCAATGCGTACGCACAAACCGTCGATGGGGATAGAGCCTGCTGCGCGGAACGCTGTGTTGCCCAAAATTTTGTTGCACTCGGCACCACCTTTCCACTCTTCCTTGCTTTGGCCGTGCTCCACAGGCACATCAATCCAAGGAATCAAGCTGCCTGCCAAGGCGGTGTTACGGAAGTTCTTGGTGGGGAAGGCCGCGCTGCGCATGGTGGCAGATACTTTGCGGTCAATATCCAAGATGGCCGAAGAGGGGTTGGCCAAATCTTCCTTCACAGCGTCGTGCAAAGCGCCCATTTGACTCAGTAGCTCGCGCATGTTTTGTGCGCCAGCACCCGAAGCCGCTTGGTAGGTCATGGCACTGACCCACTCGACCAGGTTGTGTTGGAACAAGCCGCCCAAGCCCATCAGCATCAAGCTCACGGTGCAGTTGCCGCCGATCCAGTTTTTGCCGCCTTTGCCCAGCGCGCTGTCAATCACATGGCGGTTCACGGGATCCAGGATGATCACGGCGTCGTCGGCCATGCGTAGGCTAGAGGCTGCGTCAATCCAATGGCCGTTCCAGCCAGCAGCGCGCAGCTTGGGGTACACCTCTTTGGTGTAGTCGCCGCCTTGGCAAGTGATGATGATGTCGCAGCGCTTGAGTGCGTCAATGTTGTTGGCGTCTTGGAGTGTGGTTTCGTTCTTGGCTTGCGTAGGGGCTTTGCCACCAGCGTTCGATGTGGAGAAGAACACGGGTTCGATGAGGTCGAAATCTTTTTCTTGAACCATGCGGTCGATCAACACCGAGCCGACCATGCCGCGCCAACCGACTAAACCTACTAACTTGCTCATTTTTCAACGCCTTTTCAAATGTAGAAAACAGTGCCAGACCTGACTGTTTGCCCGGCTCGTCTGGCTGGGGGGCGCACGACGAACCGGAGCGCTTAGCCCTTAATGGTCGTGGTTTTGAGGGTGATGACACGCGCACTAGCGGCCACCAAGGCGGTGGGACTGAAGTTCAAAGAGAACAAGCGGGCGTCAAACATGCCACTAATTGTAGTGAAGATAACAAACAACTTCCCTACGACACCCTCTCCCGCCGCGAGTCTGGTTTTGTGCGTCGTTTTGCTGATGAGCACTTGGTTTTTCATTCAAGTAACCACAGCGCTCGGAAACTCACCGAGTCCTTTTTCTTGACTCCAAAGGCTTGTGTTTGCTGGCTTGCGGCGAGTGACCTTTAGGGCTTTGACGAATGTCTAAATCAAGGGTCTCAGCGCCTGCGCCGTTTGCTGCAGCAAAGGCAACCAACGTATAGCCAAATCGGGGGCATTGGGCCCAGCGCCTGAGCGCACCAAGTTGAGTGCCGCCACCGTGTCTCCGCGCCCGTTGCGTAATGGCACGGCCAAGGCCTCCACGCCTAGTTCATGTTCTTGTTGCGCCAAGCAATAGTCTTGCTTGGTAATTTGCTTGAGCTTTTGCTTCAAGTCTTTGGCTTGTGTGGCCGTGCGTGCCGTCAATCGGCTCAAAGGGTGAGCCTCTAGCCACGCTTTCATTTGTAGTGACGTCAAGTTAGCCAGCAGCACTTGCCCCGTTGAGGTGGCGTGCGCTGGCAATCGGGTGCCCACATGCAGGCCATACGCCAAAACGTTGTGGTTGACTTTTGTGGGTAAGTCTGATCCTTGCCAAATGCCTCTGGCCACAATGATGACCGCATCGTTTTGCAGCACCGCCACCGAGCATGACAACTGCGTGGACAGGCTCAATTGATGCAACGTGGGCTGCACCGTGCGCGGCAAGCGCGCCCCAGATAAATAGCTGCCAGCAAACCCCAGCACCTTGGCTGACAGCCAGTAGTACTGCCCATCTGTTTCCAAATAGCCCAAGTGCGCCAATGTCAGTAAGTGCCGTCGCGCAGCCGAACGTGTGAGCCCTGTGCGTTGGGCGGTCAGGGTGGCGTTGAGGCGTTGCCGCTCGGTGTCGAAACTCTCCAAAACAGCCATGCCTCGCGCCATGCCCTCAATCCAGTCAGCTTTGTTAGGTGTGGTGGTCATGGGTGCAGCTTGCGCGATGATCGTGCAACCATTCTAATCACCGCGCATCTTTGCGCGTTCGGCTTTGCGCCAAATCAAATGCACCTTTAATCTCTGGACACTTCTAAACACACGAGGGTTTGAGACATGCGTACACAAGTGATGATTGTTGGTGCTGGCCCTTCAGGCCTGTTGTTGGGGCAGCTGCTGCACAAGGCCGGCGTGGATGCCATCATTTTGGAACGGCAAAGCCCAGACTACGTGTTGGGGCGCATCCGTGCAGGCGTGCTCGAGCAAGTCACCTTAGATGTGTTGGCGCAAGCGGGGGTGGACCAGCGCATGCACCAAGAAGGCTTAGTCCACACTGGTTTTGACCTGTTGTTCAAAGGCGCGCGTCACCGCATTGATTTGGCGGGCCTCACCGGCGGTCAAAAAGTGATGGTTTACGGCCAAACCGAAGTCACCCGCGATTTGATGGATGCCCGCCAAGCAGCAGGCTTGACCACGATTTATGAAGCGGACGATGTGCAAATCCATGGCTTTGACAGCGCACATCCAAGCGTGAGCTTCAGCAAAGACGGCAAGAGCCATGCCATTGATTGCGATTTCATTGCGGGTTGTGATGGCTTTCACGGCGTGTGTCGTTCCAGTGTGCCGAGCAAATCAATTCAAGCGTTCGAGAAGGTTTATCCCTTTGGCTGGTTGGGTGTGTTGTCGGACACGCCGCCCGTGCATGAAGAACTGATTTATGCCAACAGCCCACGCGGCTTTGCGTTGTGTTCGCAACGCAGCCTCACGCGTAGCCGTTACTACTTGCAAGTTCCGCTGACCGACAAGGTCGAGCTGTGGACGGATGATGCTTTTTGGGGGGAGTTGCGCAACCGCCTTGACCCCCAAGCACGCGAACACTTGGTGACAGGCCCCAGCATCGAAAAAAGCATTGCGCCATTGCGTAGCTTTGTGACCGAGCCCATGCGCTTTGGCACACTGTTTCTGGCGGGGGACGCCGCCCACATCGTGCCCCCCACAGGTGCCAAAGGCTTGAACTTGGCGGCTACCGATGTGAAGTACTTGTCTGATGCCTTGATTGAAGCCTGCGTTGAAAAGTCCCATGCGGGCATTGACCACTACTCGACGCGCTGCTTGGCACGTATCTGGCGTGCTGAGCGTTTCTCTTGGTGGTTCACCAGTTTGATGCACAACTTCCCAGGCCAAGGTGAGATTGGGCAGAAATTCCAAGAGGCCGAGTTGGACTACTTGATTCATAGCGAAGCAGGGGCCCGCACCATGGCTGAGAACTATGTGGGTCTGCCACTGAATTTCGGCGAATAAGCCGAATGGAGCTCCAATAAAAATGCCTGATGGTGAACCCATCAGGCATTTTTTATCCAACAACTGCTGGTGTGAAATTACTTCACTGGCAGCATGTGTTGCGCAAAGAACGTCTGGAGTTCATCGCGTGCACTGAGTGGGAAGATGCCTGAAACATACTGGTCAGGACGCACCACGACGATGGCGCCGTCTCGATGAATTTCGCGGTCACGGAAAATGTCACGCCCATGGCCCGCAGCAAAGATTTGGTTGACATCGATGAGGCCAAATGGTGTCTTGGTGGGTTTGAAAACCTCAGGCACTTGGCCTGGTTCCACCTCGGTGTAGTCTTGTTGATAGATCACCTTGGTGTCAAAGACTGCATCGGTGTCTCCCCCTTGTGGTGTGTACTTGACGCGGGGAGACTTTGTGTCGCTTTTCCACCATTGCGCGAAGTCCGCCGTCAATGTGCCAGAGGTGGCGGGTGCGGCGCCATCGGCAAACACATAAACACGCCAGCGACCATCTGCTTCGTGCAAGTGGCCAAGTTGACGCCAACGGTTGTCAGCGCGTCGCATCACCTCCGTTGATTTGAAACGTTTGCCAATCGGAAAGCCTGTCGCTAAATGTTGGTGTTCAAGACCTGCAACGATTTGGTTCTTGGGGTACTGGGTCATGAACCCCATAGGGAACTCAATCGTTTTTTCGTACCAACGAGCCAAGTCCTGAGGGTCATCCCACTCCTCAACGGGGCGGGCCATGAGTGTGGACCATTCTTTGTCGAAGTTGATGAGGTCTTGCGCGATCACGCGCCGCTCGGCTGAATACGTGGCAAGCAATGGCTCGGGTGCGCGGCCTTCAAGCACGGCAGCGAGTTTCCATGACAGGTTCCAACCGTCCTGAATCGATACGTTCATGCCTTGGCCTGCCTTGGCCGAGTGTGTGTGACACGCATCCCCCATGATGAAGGCGCGTGGATGCTGCTGGCCAACGCGTTCAGCAGGGACGTTGTCAAAACCGGTGGTCACCCGGTGCGCTACTTCGTAGACCGACCACCAAGCGATGCTCTTCACATCCAGAGTGTAAGGATGCAAGATAGCATTGGCGCGTCGGATGATTTCATCAAGACTGGTCTTGCGGATTTCGCCCGCATCGTTTTCGTCGAGGTTACCCAGATCGACGTACAAGCGTGAGAGGTAGCCACCTTCTCGAGGGATCAACAGAATATTGCCAGCGCTGTGTGACTGAATGGAACATTTGACCTGGAAATCGGGGAAGTCCGTGTTGCACAACACGTCAATTACACCCCATGCATGCAGTGACGCATCGCCTTCTAGTTTGTGTCCGAGCGCGGTACGAACGGCGCTGCGTGCACCATCGCCACCGACCAAGTATTTCGCACGTACGGTACGTATTTCACCTTTGCGTGTACCTGCGACATATTGAATGCGCGCAGCCACTGGGTATTCATGCCGATCGTCAATGTCTAGGTCCAGAAACTCCACACCGTAATCTGGGACAACCTTGCCAGGCGCTTGCGCGGCATAGCCTAAGAAGTAATCCAAGACGCGCGATTGGTTCACATAGATGTGTGGAAATTCGCTCACACCGTGCGCGTCATCGGGCACGCGTGAGACCCGCACAATGTTTTCGGGATTTTTGTCGTCGGGTTTCCAAAAGCACATCTCGACGTTGCGGTAGGCCTCATCCACGATGGCGTTTGCAAAGCCAAACGCTTGAAAGGTCTCAACCGATCGGGCCTGAATGCCGTCAGCTTGTCCTTGCGTCAGTCGACCTTCGCGCTTTTCAATGGCGCGCACATGGATGCTGGGGAAGTGCGACAGCTGCGCAGTAACGGACACGGCCGCGGGGCCTGTGCCAACGATGAGCACATCCATCTCATCGGGAATTTCGCTGGAGCGGTTCAGGCCGTGGCCGGCCGCCGGTTTGATGCGGGGATTTTCTGAAACGTAACCGCGGTGATGGAATTGCATGAAGGATCTCCTTTGTCTCTATAATTGCGACATTCTTTCAAATATAGAGATAGTCTAACCGAGGCTTGCCATGAAAAGCAAGCATTCGATGGGTGACCAAATGACAAAACTTCAAACCGTGAACTCGCATGAACTCAAAGCAGACCCAGGCTCGCAAACTTTGGCGCGAGGCCTTGCTGCGCTAGAAATTATTGGCAGCGCGCCAGCGCCTCTCAGTGTTGCGGCGCTGTCGCGGCAGTTGAAAATTCACCGATCGATGGGGTATCGCCTCGTCAAGACGCTGGAGCAGAGCGGCTTTGTTGAACGCGGTGCAGAGGGCGGACTCATACTGGGTTCTAAGCTCGCGATCCTCGCGCGCGGGGTTGCCAAAAATTTGCGTTCAGCTGCAGCCCCAGAACTCGCCGCCGTTGCAGAGGCGCTTGAGATGACTGCTTTTTTGGTGGCCTATGACGGTGAATCTGCTGTGACATTGAGTAGTGCAGAGCCGAAAAACCTTGAGACCACCTTGGGCAAGAAACCGGGCAGCCGACATGCCATTGGCCAAGGAGCGCCAGGTAAGGTGATTCAGTCGCTGTTAAAGCCAAAAAAATTTCCACCGCAGCCGTTTGAAGTGAGCGAAAACGAGGTGATCCATGGCATTGCATCCATTGCGGTGCCGCTTCATCTCACCAGTGGACAGCCCGCTGCCATTGCTGTGCTTTATTTGCCGCATGATGTCAACGAGGCGAGCGTGGCCAAGGTGCTCACTTCGGCCGCGAGTCGCATCTGTGCGGTGATGGGCTGATCGTTAATCGCCGTTTTCTTCGTGACTGCCGAGGTTTTGTAGCAATGCGTCGAGGGTGTCATACACCTGCTGCAACTGCTTGACGCCAACTTTTTTTTCAAGCTCTAGGTATTCGCGCTCAATGATGGGGGTGATGCTTTTGCCAAGTTTTTTCGTCGCTGCGGTGACACTCACTTTGACGCGACGCTGGTCGTGCTCCATGCGTTCACGCTGGATCAACCCAGCCTCTTCCATGCGCATCAAAACGCCGGCAATGCTAGGGCTAGAAATCAAGCAGCGCTCGCACAACTGACGCGGCTCCAGCCCATCTTCATCCAGCAGCACACGCAGAATTCGCCACTGTTGTTCGGTCACGCCATGCTGATTTAGCACAGGGCGAAAACGGCTCATCAAGGCTTCCCTCGATTGAAGCAGGAGGTGGGGCAAGTTCTTGTGCCGAAGCGGACTTTTCATTGGGTTACATCAAGGTTGAGCGGTTGCACTGTACCGAATTCGGACGGATCTGAGGATAGGGTGGTGAGCGAGCTAGGGATAACACCCATGAAAGTTCATCCGAGATGGATTGACTTACTAACAAGTGAGCGTTCTAATTGCAAATATGTTAGCAAATATGTGTGACTTCAAAAAGTTGACGATGTCGAATATTTTTCAAATGCCTTTGAGTGGGACTGTGTACGGCACATTGCTGAACCACCGTGAAGCCCTGGCGGCTTTGGGTGATCAGGTGACTGTGGCGCCTTACAAGGCGCCACCCCAAGCGCCAATTTTGTATATCAAGCCGCGCAACACGTGGGCAAAAACTGGAGATTCGGTGCTTGTGCCACCCGATGCGCCCGCGCTGCAAATGGGCGCGACGCTGGGGCTGGTCATTGGCCGCGTGGCCTCTCACGTGAGTGTTGCGGATGCCTTGAGCCACGTGGCGGGTTTCGTGGTGTTGAACGACATCAGCGTACCGCATGACTCGTTTTATCGCCCCTCCATGCGTTTCAAATGCCGAGATGGTTTTTGTCCGATGGGTGCCTTTGTGCCGCGTGAGGCTGTGGGCAACCCTGACACGCTCGCCATGACGGTGGCGGTGGATGGTGTGGTGGTGCAACAAACGGATACCGGGGGGCGCATCCGATCGGCAGCTCAGTTATTGGTGGATGTCACAGAGTTCATGACCTTGCATCCGGGCGACATTCTCAGCATTGGCGTCTCTGCCCATCCCCCACTCGCCCATGCCGGTCAACGCGTGACGATCACGGTGGATGGTGTAGGACAACTCGAAAATACTTTGATGTCGGGGGCGTTGGTATGAAACGCGCACAAGTCGCTTATGGCGGCGCCATTCATGAAACCTACGAGCACCCTGCGGGGTTGAGGTTAGCCGATGGTCGCGTGGTCGCTGAAGACGCGGTGGTTTGGTTGCCGCCTTTTGAGGTGGGCACCATCATCGCTTTGGGCTTGAACTATGCAGACCATGTGAAAGAACTCTCCAAAGAGTTGACGATCACCGCCAAAGACGAGCCTCTGGCTTTTCTCAAAGGTCGCAGTTCTTTGATTGGTCATCGCGCGCAAACCCGTCGCCCTGAAGGCGTTGCCTTCATGCACTACGAGTGCGAACTGGCGGTGGTGATTGGGCGCACCGCAAAAAATGTCAAACGCGACGATGCCATGCCATACGTGGCGGGCTATACCGTGGCCAATGACTATGCGATTCGCGATTACTTGGAAAACTATTACCGCCCCAACCTGCGCGTGAAAAACCGCGATGGCGGCACGGTGTTGGGCCCTTGGTTTGTGGAGGCCGCAGATGTGGCTGACCCGCATGCCTTGTCACTGCGCACGTTGGTGAACGGGGTGGTCACGCAACAAGGCAACACCGCTGATTTGATTTCGGATATCCCAACTTTGATTGAATATCTGAGCGGTTTCATGACGCTCAACCCAGGGGACGTGATCTTGACGGGAACGCCTGATGGCGTTGCCAACGTCAACGTTGGCGATGAAGTGGTCACCGAAATCGACGGCATCGGTCGGTTGCTCAACACCATCGTGGCAGATGCCACGTTTGGCCGTTAATTTTTTTGGATGCAGGAGAGCATATGCGTATCGAACACTTGATCAACGGCAAAGCCGTCGGCGCCAACCAGTACTTTGAGACGGTGAATCCAGCGACGCAAGATGTCTTGGCTGAAGTCGCCAGTGGTACCGCCACGCACGTCGATGCCGCTGTGCAAGCGGCCAAAGATGCCTTTCCAGCCTGGGCTGCACGCCCCACGACTGAGCGGGCAAAAATCATGCGCAATCTGGGTGACTTGATTGCCAAGCATGTGCCCGAGATCGCACAAGCTGAAACCCAAGACACGGGGCAAACCATCAGCCAAACAGGCAAGCAGTTGGTGCCGCGTGCTGCCGATAACTTTTACTATTTCGCTGAACTGTGTACGCGCGTGGATGGACATACCTATCCAACACCGACACACCTGAACTACACCTTGTTTCATCCCGTGGGCGTGTGCGCCTTGATTTCACCTTGGAACGTGCCGTTCATGACGTCCACTTGGAAAGTCGCGCCTTGCTTGGCGTTTGGCAACACCGCTGTGTTGAAGATGAGCGAGTTGTCGCCTTTGACGGCCGCACGGTTGGGTGAGCTCGCACTTGAGGCCGGCGTGCCCGCAGGTGTCTTGAACGTGGTGCATGGTTACGGCAAAGAAGCTGGCGATCCGCTGTGCGCGCACCGTGATGTGCGCGCCATTTCTTTCACAGGTTCCACGGTCACGGGCAATCGCATTGTGCAAGCCGCGGGCCTCAAAAAGTTCAGCATGGAACTCGGTGGCAAATCGCCGTTTGTGATTTTTGAAGATGCCGATCTTGACCGCGCTTTGGATGCCGCCGTGTTCATGATCTTTAGCAACAACGGCGAGCGCTGTACTGCGGGCAGCCGTATCTTGGTGCAAAAGAGTATTTATGCAGATTTCGCTGCGAAATTTGCCGAGCGTACAAAGCGCATCGTGGTGGGCGACCCCTTGGACGACAAGACCATCATTGGCCCCATGATCAGCCAAGGTCATTTGGCCAAGGTGCGCAGCTATATCGAGTTGGGCGCGAAAGAGGGCGCTTCAATTTTGTGCGGCGGGTTGGATGCACCAGAGTTGCCCGCGCATTTGCAAAAAGGCAATTTTGTTCGCCCCACCGTGTTTGCCGATGTGGACAACCGCATGCGCATAGCGCAAGAGGAAATCTTTGGCCCCGTGGCGTGCTTGATTCCATTCACAGACGAAGCCGATGCCATTCGCCAAGCCAACGACATTGAATACGGTTTGTCCAGCTATGTGTGGACCGAGAACATTGGCAAAGCCCACCGTGTGGCTGCCGCCATTGAAGCGGGGATGTGTTTTGTGAACAGCCAAAACGTGCGCGATTTGCGCCAACCTTTTGGTGGCACCAAGGCCAGTGGCACCGGTCGTGAAGGTGGAACCTGGAGTTACGAAGTATTTTGCGAACCAAAAAACGTGGCCGTGTCGATGGGCAGTCACCACATTCCACATTGGGGAGTTTGAGTATGGGACAACTTGAAATCACAGGGGGTGTTCGCCATGGGTAAGCTCGCATTAGCCGCCAAAATCACACACGTGCCCAGCATGTACCTGAGCGAGCAGCCAGGTCCGCGCTTTGGCACACGCCAAAGCGCCATCGATGGCCACAAAGAAATCAGCCGCCGCTGTCGCGAATTGGGTGTGGACACGTTGGTGGTGTTTGACACGCACTGGTTGGTCAACGCCAACTACCACATCAACTGTGCACCACATTTCAAGGGCAACTACACCAGCAACGAGCTGCCACACTTCATTCGTCACATGGCATTTGAGGCGCCAGGCAACCCCGAGCTGGGCCATCTGCTCGCCAAGGTGGCCAATGAGCAGGGCGTAGAAACGCTGGCGCACGACACCACCACGCTCGACCCTGAGTACGGCACACTGGTGCCGTTGCGCTACATGAACGAAGACCAGCACTTCAAGGTGGTCTCGGTCTCGGCTCTGTGCATGGTGCATTACCTGAACGACAGCGCTCGTCTGGGCTGGGCCTTCCGTGAGGCGGTTGAAAAACACTACAACGGCAAGGTGGCGTTTCTGGCCAGTGGGTCACTCAGCCATCGCTTTGCACAAAACGGTTTAGCGCCAGAGTTTGCGCACAAGATTTGGAGTCCCTTCCTAGAGCAACTCGACAAGCAAGTGCTACAGATGTGGCACAACCGCGAGTGGAAAGCTTTTTGCGAAATGCTGCCCGAGTACGCCAGCAAAGGCCACGGTGAAGGCTTCATGCACGACACCGCCATGTTGATGGGTGCACTCGGATGGACCGCCTATGACGGAGGCGTGGACCTCGTGACGCCTTATTTCGGCGCGAGCGGCACAGGCCAGCTCAATGCCATTTTTGATGTAACACCGCAAGACGGTGCCCATGTGCCCAAAGCAGTTGTCAGCAGTGCTGACGGCTACACCGCCATCAGTTCACGTTTGTGATGTTTGCGAGAACACCATGCCCCACCTTGTGATTCTTTACACCGGTCAACTCGACGCCGAAGTGAACATGACGAGTTTGTGCCGTCAAATGGCCGACGCCATGTTGACCGTCAAAGATGAAGCCGACCAACACGTGTTCCCCACAGGCGGCACGCGCGTGCTCGCCTATCCCGCGCCGCACTATGCCGTGGCTGATGGTGGCGCAGCAGGCCAAGCGGCGGCACAGTTTGCGGGCAACCCACACGGCGGCTCTGGCGACTATGCCTTTGTCTATCTCAACGTGCGCATGGGCAAAGGCCGAAGCGAAGCCACACAGCAACGTGCGGGACAAACCTTGATCGATGTGGCCAAAATTTTTTTTGCTCCCGTCATGGCGCAACGCCACATTGGCATCACCCTGCAAATTGATGTGGGCCCCGAAGTGTTTGACGCCAAGCACAGCAATATTCACCCCCTGTTTCAGAAAAATTGAAGCATGCCCCCACGTTCATCACTTTGTGTATTCACTGCCCCCCAAGGGGGCGAGGCCTCCCTCGGGGCGGCCCAGCAGGAGGCTTATTCATGTCTGTCTTAACCGAAGCGCAAATTCAAGCACTGGCGCAAGAGCTGCATCAGTCTGAAAAAACACGCGTGCAGATTGAGCATTTTTCTAAACGTTTCCCCAGCATGACCATCGAAGATGGTTACCGCATCAACCGTGCGTGGATGCAACTGCAATATGCCCAAGGCCACCAAGTCATTGGCCACAAAATTGGCCTGACCAGCCGCGCCATGCAACAAGCCAGCCAAATTGACGAGCCCGACTACGGCACCTTGCTGGACTACATGCGTTACGACTGCACACCTGGTCACGTGCTGGACATTCCTGTGCGCAACTTCATCGCACCCCGTGTCGAAGTGGAGTTGGCGTTCATCTTGAAAAAAGATTTACGCGGCCCCCACGTGACCGTCGAACAAGTGCTGGACGCTACCGAGTACGTGACGCCTGCGATTGAAATCATCGACTCACGCATCGAGCAGTTTGACCGTCACACCCAAGTGATGCGCAAAGTGTTCGACACCATCAGTGACAACGCCGCCAATGCCGGCATTGTGTTGGGCGCCAAGCGCGTGGATCCACACACCACCAACTTACCTTGGTGCGGTGCGATTTTGCGTTTGAACACCGTGGTGGAAGAAACTGGTTTGGCTGCGGGTGTACAAGGCCATCCCGCCGTCGGCATAGCTTGGTTGGCCAACAAACTGGCGCCTTGGCATGAGTATTTGAAGGCGGGTGAAATTGTGTTGGCTGGCTCGTTTACCAAGCCTGTGCCCGCCAAAGCAGGTGACGTGTTTGATGCCGACTACGGTGAGCTCGGCCAACTGCAATTCCGTTTTGTGTAAGGCGAGGCACCATGCAAATCACCCCAAACACATTCCGCCACGCGCACAAAGTTTATTGAAACGAAGTTCACACACATGCACACGCTCCCACTCAAAGACACAGGCTTGCTCAAGTCGCAGTGCTACATCAACGGCGCATGGATGGATGCCAGCAATGCCAGCACGATTGCTGTACTGAACCCCGCAGATGGTTCGCACATCGCTTCTGTGCCCAATGCGGGCCAAGCCTTGACGCAACTGGCAATTGACGGCGCAGCGACAGCACAAGCTGCGTGGAAAACGCGCACCGCCGAAGACCGCGCACGCATCCTGCGCCGCTGGTATGAGTTGATGTTGGCGCATCAAGATGACTTAGCGCTCATCATGACCAGCGAACAAGGCAAGCCTTTGGCCGAAGCCAAAGGTGAAATCGCTTATGCCGCGTCCTACATTGAATGGTTTGCCGAAGAAGCACGCCGTGGAACTTTCCCGCTGCCATGATCACGCGCAAAGTGGCGCCCGCTTTGGCGGCAGGCTGCGCCAGCATCGTCAAGCCCGCAGAGCAAACGCCGTTGTCAGCCTTGGCTATGGCTGAGTTGGGGCAACGTGGAGGCATTCCTGCAGGCTTGTTCAGCGTCATCACGGGGGATGCGCGCGAAATTGGTGGTGCGCTCACAGCAAGCACAGTGGTACGAAAACTCACCTTCACTGGGTCAACCGAAGTAGGCCGAATTTTGGCCGCGCAATGTGCACCCACGCTCAAAAAGATGTCGGTGGAGTTGGGCGGCAACGCGCCTTTCATTGTGTTTGACGATGCAGACTTGGACGAAGCCATGCAAGGTGCGCTCGCATCGAAATACCGCAACACGGGTCAAACTTGTGTGTGCGCCAATCGCTTGTTGGTGCAAGCGGCGGTGTACGACCCCTTTGCCGCCAAGCTAGCCACTGCCGTGCAAGCCTTGAAAGTCAGCCATGGTTTGGACGAGGGCGCCGCACGCGTGATCACGGGGGCAAACGCCACGCCTTGGGCGGCACGTTTTACGAACCCACGATCTTGGGTGATGTGACGACGGCCATGCGCATTGCCAGAGAAGAGGTCTTTGGTCCTGTCGCACCGCTGTTCAAGTTCAACACCGAAGCCGAAGCCATTGCCTTGGCCAACGACACCGAGTTTGGTTTGGCCGCTTACTTTTACGCCAAAGACATGGCCCGCGTGTGGCGCGTGGCAGAGGCCATTCAAGCGGGCATGGTGGGCGTGAACACGGGCATCATTTCTACGGCGGTCGCGCCTTTTGGCGGCGTCAAGCAGTCAGGCATGGGGCGTGAGGGCTCGCATCAAGGCATTGAGGAATACATGGACACCAAATACATTTGTTTAGGTGGCGTTGGTGCACATTGACCCTTCGACATAAGCGGCGGCAAGGAGATACAAAATGAATAATGACCAAGGCACCTACCCACGTCCTGAACGCTTCAGCGAGGCCGAGTGGGCCGCACGCGTGGAGCTTGCAGCGGCTTATCGCATTGCTGATCACTTGGGGTGGACCGAGTTGATCTACAACCATATTTCACTGCGTGTGCCCGATGAAGACGGACACTTTCTGATTAACCCTTTTGGCTTGCACTACTCTGAGGTGTGCGCTTCTAATTTGGTGAAGGTGGATGTGCACGGCAACATCATTGGACAGTCCGATTGGCCCATCAATCCTGCGGGCTTCACATTCCACGGCGCCATTCATGCACGCGTGCCCAACGCACATTGCGTCATGCATGTGCACACCACAGCCACGCAAGCGGTGTGTTGTTTGAAAGAAGGTTTGTCGTTCACTAATTTCTATGCGGCACAGCTGTATGGAAAAATTGCGTACCACGACTTTGAAGGCATCACCGTGCATCTGGACGAGGGGATGCGCATTCTCGATAGCGCTCAAGGCATGCCGGTGTTGCTCTTGCGTAGCCACGGGCCTGTGACGATTGGGTTTAATTTAGCCAATGCGTTTTCATTGATGTGGCTGGTCAACCGCGCATGCGAGGTGCAGCTGGCCTCTCAATCCATGGGCGAGGCTTGGCCCATCCCCGTGCCTGTACTTGAAAAGTGCGTGCGTGATTCGTTGAACTTTGATCCGAAATTTGGCGGTGGCCAAGATGCACTCGCCGCCTTGCAGCGCATCGTGGACCGCATTGATCCGAGTTACCGCGGGTAAATCGATTCTTTTTAATTTGGCATGGCTGGTCATTCGTTATGCAAAATTAAAATAACAGATAGAGCATAAATTCATGGGCCAATGGGCAGACCCTAGCCAAAATAGGGGAGTGAAATATAAAAATGATTGAGGAGAACTTATGAGCGAAAACAAAATGCCAAGCTCAGGCGTTGACCGTGTGCTGGAGCTTTTGTGCGATACCAGCGCCACTGTAGGTGGTTTGGTGTTGGTCGCCATCGCTTCTGTCACGGTGGTGAGCGTTGTGGGGCGTGCGTTTTTTTCGCATCCCATTTTGGGCGATGTGGAACTGGTGCAATTGGGCTGTGCGGTGGTCGTTGCCTCCTTCTTACCCTACACCCAATTTCGTCACGCCAACATCATCGTGGACTTCTTCACCACCAACGCTTCTGAACAAACCCAGAGCAAGCTCGACGCCTTTGGTACTTTGCTCTACACCTTGGTGATGGGCTTGGTCGCGTGGCGCGTTGCTGCGGGCGGTGTGGACATCAAAGCCAACCAAGAAACCTCCATGCTGATGGCTTTGCCACTTTGGATTCCCTATATGTTGATGGTGCCAGGCTTGGTACTGTGCGCGGTGATTGGGTTTGTTCAAACCCTGCAACACCTCGGTTTGATCGCGAAGGAAGAAGTATGAGCGCGATGAGTATTGGCTTGTCCATGTTTGCCGCCATGTTGATTCTGATGGCCGTTCGCGTGCCGATTGCGATTTCTATGTTTGTGCCAGGTGCTGTCGGGTACATGGCTTTGGCAGGCTGGCTACCCCTGTTGTCACACCTCAAAGGCGCGGTCTACAGCCGTGTGTCGATTTACGACTTGTCCGTGATCCCCCTATTCATGCTGATGGGTGCGTTTGCCGTGCACGGTGGTTTGTCCAAGGCCTTGTTTGACTTTGCCAACGCCTTGCTGGGCCGCTTCAAGGGCGGCATGGCCATGGCGGGCGTGTTGGCTTGCGCTGCATTTGGTTCCATTTCGGGTTCCACCGTGGCCACCACCGCCACGATTGCGCAAGTGGCGTATCCAGAAATGCGCCGCATCAACTACTCAGGCCGCCTGGCGACGGCTGCGCTAGCCACGGGGGGCACGATGGGGGTGTTGTTGCCGCCGTCTGTCACGTTGATGGTCTACGCCATCTTGACCGAACAGAACATCACCAAGATGTTCTTGGCCGCCTACATTCCCGCCTTGCTGGCGGCGGTGGGCTACCTCATCGCCATTGCGGTGATCGTGCGCATCCACCCTGACCAAGCGCCTCAAGCCAAAGCGGCCACAGCCCATGAGTTGTTCACAACGGCTGCGAACGTCTGGCCCATCGCCGCCATCTTCCTAGTGGTGTTCGGTGGCATCTACGGCGGTGTGTTCACTGCCACGGAAGGGGCGGCCATTGGTAACGTGCTGACCTTTGCCATCACCTTGGTACGCCGCGAAATGACGTTTGACAAACTGGTGGCCTCCATTCGCACCACGGCTCAAACCAGCGGCATGATCTTTTTGATCTTCATCGGTGCAGACATGATCAACGCCTCGCTGGCCTTGTCGCAGTTGCCTGCGCAGTTGGCCGACATGGTGGGCCACTTGCAAATTTCACCTTTGGTGGTGATGGCCGGCATCATGATTTTCTACATCATTCTCGGCTGCGTGATGGATGAAATGTCCATGATCTTGTTGACCGTACCGACCCTGTTTCCTGTCATCTTGGGCATGGACTTCTTTGGGTTGAATCCCTCAGACAAAGCCTTGTGGTTTGGTATCCTGATCCTCACTGTGTGTGAGATCGGCATGATCTTCCCGCCTGTGGGCTTGAATGTGTACATCATGAACGGCTTGGCCAAAGATGTGCCCATGGTCGAGACCTACAAGGGCGTGGTGCCCTTCCTCATCACAGATGGCATTCGCTTGTCGTTGCTCATTGCCTTCCCAGCCATCTCGTTGTGGCTGGTGCATTTGTTGACTTAAATTTTTACAACCTGGAGACAAAAATGAAGACTCGTTTTCTCAAAGTTGCCGCCGCTGCCGCGTTCACCGCAGCAGCCCTAGGCCAAGCAGCATCAGCCCAAGAGGTGATACTTAAAGTACATCACTTCTTGCCTGCATCGTCTTACGCACAAACCTTGTTCATCCAACCTTGGTGTGACCGCATCGCCAAAGAGTCGAACAACAAAATGAAGTGCCAAATTTACCCATCCATGCAATTGGGTGGCTCACCCCCTCAGTTGTTTGAACAAGCGCGTGACGGCGTGGCTGACGTGGTGTGGACTTTGCCTGGCTACACGGCAGGTCGCTTCCCTTCAGTGGAAGTGTTCGAAATGCCTTTCATGATGCAAAGCCCAGAAGCCACCAGCAAAGCCGTGTGGGATTACGTGGACCAATATGCCAAGGCCGAGTTCAAAGATGTCAAGCCTTTGGCCTTTCACGTGCACGGTGACGGCGTGTTCCACATGGTGAACAAGCCCATCCGCACAGCGGCTGACTTGAAGGGCGTCAAGTTGCGCGCACCAACACGTGCCACCAACAAGTTCATCGCCATGTTGGGCGCAACCCCTGTCAGCATGCCTGTGCCACAAGTGGGTGACGCGTTGTCCAAGGGCGTGATCGACGGTGCGGTGGTGCCGTACGAAGTGGTGCCAGCCGTGAAGATTCAAGAGTTGGTGAAATTCCATTCTGAGACCGATCCAGCTGAACCCGCCTTCTACACATCCGTGTTCATCTTCGCGATGAACCAAGCCAAGTACGACTCGTTGTCGCCAGAGTTGAAGCGCGTGATCGACCGCAACAGTGGCCAATCTTTGTCTGGCATGGCAGGCAAGGCATTCCTCGAGGCGGATGCGGAAGGCAAGAAGATGACCACCAAGAACACGACCAACGTGATTCCCAAAGCAGAGTTGGAGAACTGGAAGAAGTTGTCGCAACCGCTGTTTGATTCATGGGTGGCTGACATGAACGCCAAGGGTCATAACGGCAAGCAAATGCTCGATGGCGCCAAGGCATTGATTGCCAAGCACGCTGGGGGCAAGTAAAGCGTATTGCTCAAAGTTAAAGGGGCCGCGATTGCGGCCCTTTTTTTGTTTATGCGTTTGTGATTCAATGTTGCGAGATGCGTGTGCTAAGTCCACCATGCGTAACGTGGCGGCCAAGCCAGCTTCTAGATACGACAAATCAAAGAACACACGGTTAGGCACCTCGCGCTTGTCGGGTCCGATGTGACCGTACCCCAGCAAAGGCATGAGTTGGCCAAGACGGAGTTTTTGGTCAAAGTCTGCGCTACGCCGCTTCGGCGTTGGGCGGATTCAAGGACGAAGTGCAACACGCTTTAACGAGGCATGGAATACCTCGTGAGGTGTCTTGAATCCTAGTCGCTTTCTGGGGCGGTGATTCAATCGGTTTTCAATCATAGTCAATTCCTCATCCGTCACGGTTT
>NZ_JAVKLW010000035.1:0-8013 GCF_031538885.1 Limnohabitans sp. | reverse complement strand
CCTGCCAAATGGCCGCCCCACGCGTTCATGCGAATGAACAAGTCGTTGCTGATCACATCCAGTTTTTTCTGCGTCTCACCCTGCACATTGATGCTGCCGCCCGCGTCTGCCGCGTGGTTGCCGTGTAGATCGGCCAACGCGCCATAGGCGACCGACTTGGCAATGGCTTTGCAGGCCATGGCCACATCCAAAATCAAGGCGTTGAAGTCGCCACTGGCTTCGGGGAAGCGGCGGCGCTGCTCAATCAGGTATTGCGTCAAGGTGGCGGTGGTGTGAGGGTTGAAGGACATGAGGTTCTCAATTTAAAAAAATGGGGTGGCGTGTGCGGGATTAGCTTGTAAGGGCTCAGGCGGCGGCGGTTTTGAGCGCCTGCATCACCTGGCGGTAGCCACCGTCGGCATCGGGCGCACCAAACACAGCGCTGCCTGCCACGCACACGTCGGCACCTGCAGCCACGATGTAGCGGATGTTGTCGGTCTTCACGCCACCATCGACCTCCAACGCAATCGGTGCGCCATCTGCTCGCACATGAGCGTCAATGCGTGCGCGGGCCAGTCGCAATTTGGCCAGCGTGGCGGGGATGAAAGCCTGGCCACCAAAGCCAGGGTTGACACTCATCAACAGCACCACATCGACCTTGTCCATCACATGGTCTAACCACGCCAGTGGCGTGGCGGGGTTGAACACCAAGCCCGCTTGACAACCGTGGTCGCGAATCAAAGCCAAGCTGCGATCCACATGGCGGCTGGCCTCGGGGTGAAAAGTGATGATGTTGGCCCCCGCTTTGGCAAACAGCAGCACCAAGGCATCCACAGGCTCGACCATGAGGTGAACATCAATGGGGATTTGCACATGCGGGCGGATGGCCTCGCACACACCAGGGCCGATGGTGAGGTTGGGCACGTAGTGGTTGTCCATCACATCGAAGTGAACCCAATCCGCACCCGCAGCCTCAATGGCACGCACCTCCTCGCCCAAGCGCGCAAAGTCAGCCGACAAGATGGAAGGGGCAATGCGAACAGGGGATGACATCAAGGTACTCCGAGGCTCAATGGATGTGGCGGGTATGCCATTGGCGCAGTTGCGCCAACTGCACATCCGATAAATCTGGCACGACACGCAGTGCCGCAGCAAAGTCTTGCCCCTGCGTGAAGGCGCTGGGGGTGATGAGTGTGGGCAAGCCTGCCGCACAGGCGGCTTGCAAGCCGTTGGCCGAGTCCTCGACCGCCAAGCCGTCTTGCGGGCGCAGCACCAGCCGCGACAAGACCTGCTGGTACACCATGGGGTGCGGTTTTTTACGCGGGGCGGTGGATGCGTCTTCGATCACTTGAAAGTGCATACGCCAATCAGCACCCATGGCTTTGCGCAGCAAGGCCGCAATGTTCACTGGCGAGGTGGTGGTGGCAATGGCCAGCGTCAACCCCGCCTCAGCCGCCTCATGCAACAAGGGCAAAACACCTGCGCGCATCTGCACCAAGCCGTCGTTGACGGCTTGCTCATAGGCGGCTGTTTTGATTTCATGCAAACGCTCAATCGTTTGCTGCAAGGACGACGCGTTCACCTCACGCGGCATGTCGCCAAGGCTTTGCCAGTAAGCAGCGATGCGCTCTTTGCCGCCAGCGACAGACAGCAAGCGCGTGTAGAGCGGCACATCCCAGCGCCAATCCAAGCCCATCTCGGCAAAGGCGTGGTTGAACGCGGCCAAGTGCGCCATCTCGGTGTCGGCCAGCGTGCCGTCCACGTCAAAAATGAGGGCTTGCAAGCGGTGCTCACTCGTGCGGTTCATGCACTCGCCCCAGCAAATAAACGACTGCCATAAATATCGGCTGCGGTCAGTGTGGTGAGCGCCTCTGCGCTGTAAGCCACGTCCACATTGGCAAACAAACGACTGGCTTGGCGCAACCGCGCACGATCCAGCGCATTGCGCACGCTGCGCGCATTAGCAAAATGCGGCTGCGCCATGCGCAAAGCCAAATACGCGCCAAAAGCAGTTTGGGCAGCCGCATCCAGCGCATAGTTTTTTTCGGTCAGCATGTGACTTGCAATCACCATCAGCTCATCCAGCGCATAGTCAGGGAAATCCAAGTGATGCGCGATGCGTGAACGCATGCCAGGGTTTGACTGAAAAAATGTGGCCATGCGATCCTCATAGCCCGCTAAGACGACCACCAAGTCATCGCGTTGGTTTTCCATGACTTGCAACAAAATTTCAATCGCCTCCTGTCCATAGTCACGTTCGTTTTCGGGGCGATACAAGTAGTAGGCTTCATCAATAAAAAGAACGCCGCCCATGGCTTTTTTAAGCACCTCTTTGGTTTTGGGTGCGGTGTGACCGATGTACTGCCCCACCAAATCGTCGCGCGTGACCGAGACCACATGGCCTTTGCGCACATAACCCAAACGATGCAGGATTTGCGCCATGCGTAGCGCCAACGTGGTTTTGCCCGTGCCTGGGTTGCCTGTGAAACTCATGTGTAAGGAGGGCACTTGCGAAGCCAGTCCCTGCGCTGCGCGCAGCTTATCGATCACGAGCAGTGCCGCAATATCGCGGATGCGCGACTTCACGGGTACAAGGCCCACCAGCTCGCCCTCCAGCTCAGCGAGAACCTCTAGAACTTGCGAAGCGGCCAACACATCAGCCACCGTGCGTGGCACGGTAGGCGTGAGTGGCGCGGCGTCAGCGCCGCGTGTGTTGAGGGTACTGTCGTCCAGCATGACAAGTCATCCGTGCGCTTGGCCGCCGCTTAATAACGCTGTGCTTCAGGCTTGTCCGCACCGTAGCCGCGTGTGGTGTAGCGCAGCGAGCGACCATTGACCTCTTGACGCTCCAGCATGAAGCCAGGCTCGGTTTTGGGGCGATTGACGATAAAACTCATCGCAATCGACTCGACACCGCGCGTGGCGTCAAACGCCATCAAGCGAATGTATTGATTGCCAAAAGTTTTGCGGCAGTCGTTAAGCTCTTGCAGCACGCCCGCCGCGTCTTTTAAATCAAACATCGGCAAGCCATACATTTCCCAGTAAGTGTTGCGCGGGTGTGGATCGTCGGTGTATTCCACGCTCCAGGCGTAACCTTTGGCAAGGCCGTATTCGATTTGCAAAGTGATTTCAGCATCGGTCAAGTCAGGTAAAAAACTGAATTGGCCTTGGGTCAATTTACCCATTGGATTGGTCATCATGGTGCGGTTCTCCTTAGAAGAAATTAGTTAGACGCGGTAGGCGTGTTGGCGTAATCGCTGGTATCGGTTGAGGTGTAGTTAAAGCTGATGTCACCCCAGGTATCGAGCGCGGCTTTGAGCGGAGCGCAGCTTTGCGCAGCTTTGCGCAAAATCTCGGGACCTTCGTTTTTGATGTCCTTGCCCTCGTTACGCGCTTTGACCATGCACTCCAGCGCCACACGGTTGGCTACCGCCCCCGCTTGAATGCCTTGTGGATGTCCGATCGTGCCGCCACCAAACTGCATGATGCAGTCGTCACCAAACAGGTCTAACAACTGATGCATTTGCCCTGCATGGATACCGCCCGAGGCCACGGGCATCACCTTTTTGGTGTCCGCCCAGTCTTGGTCAAAAAAGAGTCCGCGCGGCAAATCGGTTTTGGTGTAGCTGTCGCGACACACGTTGTAATAGCCCTGCACCGTCATAGGATCGCCCTCTAACTTGCCCACCGCCGTGCCCGTGTGCAAATGGTCAACCCCTGCCAGGCGCAGCCACTTGGCAATCACGCGGAAGCTCACACCGTGATTTTTTTGTCGTGTGTACGTGCCATGCCCTGCGCGGTGCATGTGCACAATCATGTCGTTTTTACGCGCCCAGTTGGCCATGCTTTGAATCGCCGACCAGCCAATCACGAGGTCCAGCATGATGACGACCGAGCCCAGATCTTTGGCAAATTCGGCGCGCTCGTAGATGTCTTCCATCGTCGCGCCCGTCACGTTCAGGTAACTGCCCTTGACCTCGCCCGTCACCGCCTGTGCTTTGTTCACACCGTCCATCACGTACAAAAAGCGATCGCGCCAGTGCATAAAGGGCTGCGAGTTGATGTTCTCGTCGTCCTTCATGAAGTCCAAGCCACCCTTGAGGCCCTCGTAAATCACACGCCCGTAATTGCGCCCCGACAAACCCAGCTTGGGCTTGGTGGTTGCCCCCAAAAGCGGACGCCCGAACTTGTCTAAACGCTCACGCTCTACCACCAACCCCGTAGGTGGACCCTTGAATGTTTTGACATAGGCGACGGGAATACGGATATCCTCAAGCCGCGCAGCCTTGAGTGGTTTGAAGCTAAACACATTGCCAATCAAACTGGCCGTCATGTTGGAGATGGAGCCTTCTTCAAACAAGATCAGGTCATAGGCCACGTAGGCAAAATATTGCCCAGGATTGTTAGGCACTGGCAGCACCTTGTAGGCCTTGGCGCGGTAACTGTCGCAGGCGGTCAACCTGTCTGTCCACACAACAGTCCACGTGGCAGTAGAAGACTCGCCCGCCACCGCAGCGGCCGCCTCCTCAGGATCAACGCCGTCTTGCGGCGTGATGCGAAACAGACAAATGGTGTCCGTTTCTTTCGGCACGTAATCGGGCATCCAATAGCCCATTTGTTTGTATTTCAACACGCCAGCGCTGTAGCGTTTTTTGCTATCCATGATCAAAGTCTCAGTCATTGCAGTTACTCCCAAGCGTTAAAAATTTTTAACTTGAGAAGGACTGTAAAAAGTAAGTCTAAAAAAGTAAATTCAGAAATTATTGGGAACCGATTAAGATATTACTGAATACTTTCTGTCTGTTTTTTCTTCTTCTTTTTTCTCGCCATAAACCCCATGAAAAACGCCACCTTCCGTCAGCTGCGCGTCTTTAATACGGTTGCTAAAAACCTGAGCTTTTTACGTGCCGCTGAACAATTGCACCTGACACCACCAGCGGTCACCATGCAAATCAAAGAGTTGGAAAAGCACGTGGGTCTGCCTTTGTTTGACCGGAGTGGTAAAAAAATCAGCCTCACCACCACAGGCGAGTACATGCTGCTCTACGCACGAAAAATTCTTGCCACACTCAAGGACGCAGAGGATGCCGTCGCACGGCTACAGCATGTCGAAACGGGCATATTGACGATTGGCATGGTGAGCACGGCCAAGTACTACTTGATGCGTATGCTGGCCGATTTCCAAGTCAAGCATCCCGGCGTGGACATTCGGCTGACCGTGGGCAACCGCGAACAACTGGTGAAGATGCTGCAAGCCAATGAAGTGGACATCGCCGTCATGGGGCGTCCGCCCAAAGAACTGCAAACCCGCGCCGAACCGTTTGCCGCGCACCCGCATGTGTTTGTGGCCGCACCGCAGCATCCACTGGCCGAGCGCAAACACATCGGCGTCGAAGAATTGCGCGGGCATGATTTCATCGTGCGTGAACAAGGCTCGGGCACACGCGCCGCCATGGAAAAGTTTTTCACCGCTGCCCATGTGCAAGCCACCCTCAAAGTGCAAGTGCAAAGCAGCGAAACTTTGAAGCAAGCGGTGATGGCGGGTTTGGGGCTGGGCTTTGTCTCCTTGCACACGATTGGCTCAGAACTGGCCCATCACCAAATTGCCGTGCTCGATGTGGTGGGAACGCCCGTGGTGCGGGCATGGAACGTGGTGCATACGCAATCTAAAATGCTTTCGCCTGCCGCCGAAGCGTTTCGCTACGAGATGCTAGAAAACGGGGAGGCCTTTTTGGCGCAAAAGTTTGGTCAATTCTTACCCGTGCGGGCGTGAGACAGCGCCTGTGCAGTAAAGAGTTCAAAACCGCATTCTGGTGGTGAGCTTGACCGTACGAGGCTCAGCGGGATGCACATGCACGCCATTGACGCCGCCAACTGGTTCACCTGCTACTCGCGAGGTGTAGTAGTAACTGATGTCGTTATTTTGACGACCGGTCAAATTCAACACGTCCAACGCAACATTCCAATCGTTTGTAATTTTCCTGTTTACACGCAGATTGGCTGTGACACTGGCGATTGACCGAGCGCCGTTGTCCTCAATCAAAGGGGCGGCGCCGATGTAGCGAACACCCAATGAGCCTGACCACGGCCCCAAGTTGCGCAACGTAAAAGCCAAATTGGAAACTTTCTGTACAGCATTGGCGATGTAACTTCTTGCGAGGTCACTGTCTGTGTACCTGGGTCGATTCCATGCGAAATTGGCGTCCATCAAAAAATGCTCCCCAGGCGTCCAATGGTTACTCCATTCAACACCTATACGACGACTGGGACGACCCGCTTCGTTGTCGCCTGCGTCTCCCACATAAACCAGTTCGGAATCGAAAGCGAGTCGCCAGATGGCCAAGGTTGTTTGAAGGTCTGGGATGATTTGCGATTTCATCCCAATCTCTTGTCCACGCGAGCTGACGAGGCCAGGTACCGAATCAATGGGCTGTCCTGTCTTGGGGCCTACTTTGGCAGTGGTACCACGTGCATCGTTGCTGTGAAAACCTTTACCCGTATTGACGAAAAACTCTGTCTTGTGCCATGGCCCGAAGATCACGGACAACTTCGGCGAAACCTTGGATTCAGCAGTGCTTCCAGAATTTTGTTCCTGTGAATGGCTGGTAACTTTGGCATTGAGTTGGTCAACTCTCAAACCTGCGACGGTTCTGAGCCAACTGTTCCAACCCATTTCGTTTTCGCCATAGATGCCCACCAAGGTTTGTTGAACATCGTCATCGCGAACGGTCGACTGAATTTGTTTAGACACAGTGTCATAGAGTCCAACGCGAATTCGGTCTTGCCGCATCTGCACACCTAAGGTATTTTGCATGCGGCGACCATCGTTAAAATCGATAAACCACGCTCTATAGGCTTTACCACCCCACACAGACCTGTCGTCAGTCTGAGCAAACTGATCGTTGGTTCTGTCGAGACTGTAAGTAAAGTTGGAAGACAAATTCAGGTCGTACTTGACGGCATACCACTCGATTTTTATCAACTCATAGTCTGATGTCTGGTGCCAATGCCCCGACAAACTGGTGCGATTTGTATTGCCGCCGTCCGACGGATCCAGCGAATCGAATCGACCAAACGGTTGCCCCTGATAAGTTCCTGCATCAATCAGACGCTGGGGAATTTGATCCGTTGAATTCCAATGTGCCGAATAAGCAGACAGACTGGTTGACCACCCCTCGCGTGGGCTGCCACCGCTGAGTATGAATTGGGCATTGGTTTTACGAATCCCTTCGGGCACAGTCCACGGCCCATTGTTATTCAGTCGCTCAACAGCTGAGAGCAAGGTCACCCCCTCGCTCACATCTCTGGAAACCGCAGCAACACCTCTCAAGTAGCCACGCTGTCCAATCGTCACGTCAGCAAACGGTCTGTCTAACTTGGTTCGATAGATGAAGTTGGCCGAGCCAGCGGATGAAAAATCTCCGTCGGACGCGAAATAAGGGCCTTTGCGATATTCAACCCGTTGCACCAATTCAGGAATCAGAAAATTTAAATCGCTATAGCCATGCCCATGGGCGTGAGTAGGCATGTTGACGGGTACGCCGTTGACCGTGGTCGCAAAGTCTGTTCCGTGGTCAAGGTTCATGCCACGCAAAAAGTATTGATTGGCTTTGCCGTCTCCAGAGTGCTGCGTCACCACCATGCCAGGGATGTACTCCAGAACCTCTGCAGGCCTCAACATGGCACGTTCACGCAGCAACTCAACCCCCATCACACCCTGACTTGCCGCATCGCTGTTGCCAATCGCGTTGTCGTAATGCCCAACAACCTCGACAGCAATTGATTCATGAGCCCTTAAGTCAGCCAAGGTCATGAACAGTCCAAAGCTGATAAAAACCCTGGACAAGCAAACGGTGTAACTCCTTACGGGTCTAAGTTTTTTGTGCATGGCTTTTCTAAGGAAGGTCTGCACAACGCATGAATTTGTAGCGTGACTTGTTACGGACTTCACGATGTGCAATTGTGTGCGTCGATAGCACGATTTTTCGGCGTAAGAGACCCATTTCGTCATCCCACCTTTGCCCTCAGGCCCCT
>NZ_JAVKLW010000034.1:0-3433 GCF_031538885.1 Limnohabitans sp. | reverse complement strand
TTCGGTGCGCAGGACAACCATAGGGTCCTTGCCGTGCATGATGACGTTGCCAACGCGGATTTCTTGAGCGGTTTTCATAGTGTGAGGTTTTCTAAGAGGTATGTGGCCCATGCAGCTCAAGCTGCGCTGGGGTTCGCAAAGTCACTTATTTTAGCGTTTTTGGGCCACGAACCCCAGCAATTGGGTGGCAAGGTCGGTTTGGTCTTGCAAACGGCGCTGAACTTGGCGACTCCAGCAACGCCAAGACTCAAGCGCGGCGAGGGATAGCGTGGGAAGTGGGGCGGCTTCAAGCCCATTCCACACGGCATGAAACTGTCTCAAGGTGAGTGGCATGTCGAGCGCAGCTTCAAATGCGTGCAGCTTGTCGTGGTGGGCCAAGTCGTCTTGCGGGTAGATGTGCCACACAAAGGGCTGGCCCGCCCACAGAGCGCGCACCAGCGAGTCTTCGCCCCGCACAAAGTTCAAGTCACAAGCCCACAGCAGGTGGTCAAAGTCAGTTTGACGGAGGTAGGGCAGTAGACTGATGTGCAACTGGCCAGTGCCGCTACTAGCCATGTGTAGCGCTTGCGTGGCCGATGCCACGGCTGCGCTGGGGCGGCCTTGTGCGACGAGCAAACGCGTGGGCTCGTCGGCTTGGCTGAGTTGTTTCAGTAACTCGGGTAAGGCCGTGGGCTCGTAGCAAAACAAGCTGATGAGGTGCTCGGTGGCAGTGATGGGTTTGTCGAGTGGCAGGGCAGATAGCCATGCTGTGCGGTCAAACGCCGTGTGCCGCTCAGCCAAATTTGGCTCGCGCAACAAGCCGCCTGTGTTTGGGGTAAAGCCGGGAAAGAAAAACCATTTGGTCATGCCGCGTGCAGGGCCATTCATGACGGGTGAGGCCAAGCCGTGTGAGCGGGCCACGTAGCCTTCGGCACTCAGGTATTCGAGGTTGATCCACATGGGTGATGTGCCTTGCACTATCAGCGCTTGAAACGCTTCGGGTAGTTCACAACCAAAGGCTTCCACCACCACATCGCCTACTGCAAATTCGGTGCTGTGCGCCAACGCTTGCAGCGGTTCGTCGTTGGGCCACGCACGCACGGACACCCCCGCGCAGCCGTGTGGTGCCATCCACGCCAGAGCCGATGCATCGTCCACCCACAAGCGCACCGAGTGCCCACGTTGTGCGAGGTCGGCGCACAGCCGCCAGCACACACCGAGGTCGCCATGGTTGTCGATGACGCGACAAAAAATATCCCAGCGAAGGCTGGGTGATGAATGGGTGTCTGTTTTCACGCCTCAGATTGTCCACAATACGGACATGTCCAAAACTTCTTCAGACGCCACGCCAGAAAATACAGCACCGCGCCACCCCCCCGAGTTGCTCGAATTGGTGTTCAGCTTGCCTGCCTTGCCCGGTGTGTACCGCTACTTCGACGCGCAAGAGCAGGTGCTGTATGTGGGCAAGGCGATCAACCTGAAGAAGCGGGTGTCTAGCTATTTCCAAAAAGACCACGGTGGCACACGCATTGGCCACATGGTGAGCAAGATTGTGCGCATGGAAACCACCGTGGTGCGCTCAGAAGCAGAAGCGCTGCTGCTGGAAAACAACCTCATCAAAACGCTCAAGCCCAAATACAACATCTTGTTCCGTGACGACAAGAGCTACCCGTATTTGAAGATGACGCGAGGCGTGGCGGTGAAAACCGAGGACGCATCCAAGCAAGCTGCGTTATTAAATGGCACGCCTGCGAACCCCAGCCCACAACAAGTGCCCCGCGTGGTGTATTACCGTGGTGCGGTGGACAAACGCCACGACTACTTTGGCCCATACCCCAGCGTATGGGCAGTGCGCGAGGCTATCCAACTGTTGCAAAAAGTGTTTCGTTTGCGCACCTGTGAGGACACGGTGTTCAACAACCGCACGCGCCCGTGCTTGCTCTTTCAAATCAAGCGTTGCTCGGGGCCGTGTGTGGGGCTGATTTCTGTGCCCGACTACCAACGTGATGTGGACAGTGCCATGCGATTGCTACGCGGCGAAACGCAAGAGGTGATGGGCAGCATCGAAACGCGCATGATGGCGCACGCCGAGCGGCTGGAGTTTGAGCAAGCCGCTGAGTTGCGCAACCAAATGAGCGCGCTCTCTAAGGTGTTGCACCAGCAAGCGGTGGACACCGTGAGTGACCAAGACGTGGACATCCTCGCCGTCAAAGTGCAAGGCGGCACAGCTTGCGTCAACTTGGCGATGGTGCGTGGGGGACGCCATTTGGGTGACCGGCCTTACTTTCCCGTGCATGTGGATGACGCCGAACCTGCTGAAGTGCTGGAAGCATTTTTGAGCCAGCACTATTTGGATGTGCCCGTGCCGCCCGCACTCATCACCAGCCATGCGGTGGACAAAGAGTTGCTGCAAGCGCTGACCGATCAAACCGGCGTCAAGATCACGGCCGTACACAACCCGCGTGAGCAACGCCGTGTGTGGCTAGAAATGGCGCAACAAAACGCGGACATTCAGCTGGCCCGTTTGCTGGCTGAAGAAGGTTCGCAGCAAGCACGCACGCGCGCCTTGGTGGATGCCCTCGATTTAGCCCCCGAAGATTTAGAACAGTTCCGCGTGGAGTGCTTTGACATCTCGCACACCTCGGGCGAATCCACCCAGGCCTCGTGCGTGGTGTTTCATCATCACAAAATGCAAAGCGCGGAATACCGCCGCTACAACATCGACGGCATCACGGGTGGTGACGACTACGCAGCCATGCGTCAAGTGCTGGTGCGCCGCTACAGCAAGCTGGCCGAGGCGGTGCGTGCGGGCGAGGGCAAGCTGCCCGACCTGGTGCTGATTGACGGCGGCAAAGGCCAAGTGTCGATGGCGCGTGAGGTGTTTGAGTCGCTCGGGCTCGACCTCTCACGCATCGTGGGTGTGGAAAAAGGCGAGGGCCGCAAAGTAGGCCTCGAAGAACTGGTGTTTGCCGATGGTCGAGAGAAGGTGTATTTAGGCCGTGAATCGGCAGCATTGATGCTGGTGGCTCAAATACGCGACGAGGCACACCGCTTTGCCATCACCGGCATGCGTGCCGCACGCGCCAAAGTGCGCGTGGGCGGCAGCAAGCTGGAAGAAATTCCGGGCGTGGGGCCCAAGAAGCGCGCCAAGCTGCTGCAGCGCTTTGGTGGTGTACGCGGTGTGGGCGACGCCAGCGTGGCGGACCTGTGTACCGTAGAAGGTATTTCGCCAGAGTTGGCGCAAACCATTTACAACGCGTTGCGCTAAGTTTGCCGCCTGCAGTGTGGCGGTGTAGACGTGCAGCACACAGCAGAATGACCTTACCCCTGAAAAACGTACTCCTTAGCTGATAGGTAAAAATCAGTTTTAGGAGAGAGAAATGAGCGATTCGATACGACGGGCGCGGTACACACTGGAATTCAAGCTGGAGGCCGTCAGGCTGGTCAAGGGTGG
>NZ_JAVKLW010000033.1:0-20457 GCF_031538885.1 Limnohabitans sp. | reverse complement strand
CCGCGCGTTTTGGCGGGGTCGCTGGCGGGGCCGACCAAGACAAAGTCGTTGTACATGACGGGATAGCGTTTGATGCCAAAGCCTTCGGCCACAAACTTTTCTTCAGCGGCTTGGTCATGCACAAACAACACATCGGCGTCGCCACGACGGCCTGTGTCCAAGGCTTGCCCTGTGCCCAAAGCCACCACTTTGATGTCAATGCCTGTGGCTTGCTTGAATGCGGGCAACAAGTGCGCAAACAAGCCAGACTGTTCGGTCGAGGTAGTAGAGGCCATCACAATGCTGGGCGCTTGCGCTTGCGCTTGTGCCACGCTACTACCCAAAGTCAAAGCGAGCACCCAACCAACCCAGACCAACCCATGCGTGCGACGTGTCATCCCAACTCCCCTTTTAAAAACAAATGCGCCTCGGGGTGGCTCTCACCCAACGGTCGGTTGAAAAATTCATAGACCGGCAAGTCGGCCAACACGCGCCCTGCCTCCAAATAAATCACACGTGTGGCCAAGCGCTTGACTTGGCCCAAGTTGTGGCTGCTGAACAGCAAGCTCACTTCTGCAGCAGCCACCCATTGCGCCAACAAGCGCTCCACCTCGCGCTTGGCATGGGGGTCTAGGCTGGAGGTGGGTTCGTCCAACAACACGAAGTTCGCTTGCAACGCCCAAGCACGCGCCAAGGCCAAGCGCTGTTGCTGCCCACCCGACAAGGTTCGTGCGGAACGCTCGACCATGTCGTGCAAGCCCACACGCTCCAGCGCCTGCATGGCACACACATGGGCCTCGCGCCAAGGTGTGCCTTGCAACCATAAGCCCCACACCACAAAACGCAACACCGATGTGCGCAGCATGTGGGGCCGCTGAAACACCATGGCCTGGTGTGCTTCGGAGGCCACTGACACACGACCGCTCGACACCCTCAGCAACCCATGCGCCACGCGCAGCAGTGTGCTTTTGCCAGAACCATTCGCCCCCACCAGGGCCACACGCTCGCCCGCCTGCATATGTAGGGTCACGCCATCCAACGCCAGGTGTTTGTCAAACTGCACCGAGACATCTTGCAAGGTCAGAGCTGCGCTCATACCCGTGCCCCTTGCACGGGGTCTGCACCAGCACCATCGATGCGTTGGTGCCAGCGACGCAAGGCAGAAATACACAGGTTGATCAGCAACACCACACCCATCAGCACCACGCCCAGCGCCAAGGCCAAGGGCAAATCGCCTTTGCTGGTTTCAAGGGCAATCGCGGTGGTCATCACACGGGTGAAGCCTTCGATATTGCCGCCGACCACCATCACCGCGCCCACCTCGGAAATCGCGCGTCCAAACGCCGCAATCAACACCGTGAGCAAGGTGTAGCGTTCGTCCCAAGCCAGCAGCACACTGCGCAGCCACGCGCCCGCCCCCAGCGACTGCAACTGCTCGCCGTGGCTGCGCTCTGCGTCTTCCACGCATTGGCGCGTCAGCGCGGTGACAACGGGCAACACCAAGACGGCCTGCGCCAGCACCATCGCCTTGAGGCTGAATAACCAGCCCCACGCACCCAACGGCCCGCTGCGCGACAAGAGCAAATACACCAGCAAGCCCACCACCACCGAAGGCAGGGCCAACAAGGTGTTGAGCACCGTCAGCAGCACATCGCGCCCTGCAAAGCGCGCCACACCCAGCCATGCCCCCAACACCACGCCAAGGTTGCATGCCACGGCAGTCGCCAGCACGCTCACCCAAAGGGAGCGGCCTACGATGGACCAAAGCACGGGGTCAAGTTCGGTAAGAAGATGTAAAGCCGCAAGAGCGGTATCGGTGAGCGTCGTCATAAAACCGTCAGAAGTTCAGTTATCGTAGTCAGCTACCTAAAACCTCACCATATGTTCAGTCGTGCATAGCATTCATCTTCATTACACCCTCGGCCATCGCAGTGAGACTCAGGAACTCGCAGGCAAAGAAACAGCGTTGCTCAGTCACCCGCTCATGGCCTTGTTGCAGGCGCTGGCAGATCAAGGGTCGATCTCAGCGGCTGCGCGACAACTCAGCTTGTCCTACCGCCATGTGTGGGGCGAACTCAAACGTTGGGAAGATGTGCTGGGCCACGAACTCATCGTGTGGGAGAAAGGCCAATCGGCCCGCTTGACCGAGTTTGGCGACAAGCTCATGTGGGCCGAGCGTTTGACCCAAGCGCGTTTGGCCCCGCAGCTCGAAGCACTGCGTGCCGACCTAGAGCGCACGTTTGCTGTGGCGTTCGATCCACAAGCCCATGTGCTGACGCTTTATGCCAGTCATGACGACGCGCTGCCACGTTTGCGTGAACAAGCCGCCAGTACAGGCTTGCACCTCGACATCCGTTTTTGCGGCAGCGTGGACGCCATTCGCGCCCTGAACGAAGGGCGCTGCACCTTGGCAGGGCTTCACACCCAAACACACCCAGAACCCAATTCGCACACCGCCAAGGCATATCGCGATTTGCTGCAACCGGGCCTACACAAAATCATTGGTTTTGCCACGCGCACACAAGGCCTCATCACCGCCAGTGGCAACCCAAAACATCTCCACAATTTGCGGGATGTGGTACTCAGCCAAGCCCGCTTTGTGCAGCGAAGCCCCGGCACGGGGACGCGTGTGTTGCTCGACGATTTGCTAGCCAACGAACAGCTCACCGCCAGCGATCTCCATAGCTGGGCGGCTGAAGAGCCCTCACACACCGCCTTGGCAGAGACCATTGCCTCGGGTCGCGCGGATGTAGGCTTAGGGCTAGAGAGCGCCGCACGCGCACGTAGATTGGGCTTTGTGCCCTTGGTGCAAGAGCAGTTCTATTTGGTCTGCCTGAAGTCAGCCCTCGACTCGCCGGCCACACAAGCCCTGCGCAGTTTGCTACAACAATCGGTCTGGCGCGACACACTCAACACCTTACCGGGCTACCAAGCCCAAGACAGCGGACAAGTCCAATCCCTGCGTCAACAACTGCCTTGGTGGACCTTTCAACGCGCCAAAAAAACTAGTTGATACCCTTTGTTTTCTTGAACTAATTTCAAGCAGCCCCTGAAGACTTCAAACGGAGCAAGACTGGCAAAGCCTTTGTCTTGTTACCATCTTACGTTGGCAAAAAATGGAGGCACGCAGTGTCAAAACTTCTTAAATTTGCATTGGGCATTGACCGCGTCAGTGCGCAGCTAGGTCACCTTGCAGCGTTCGGCGTATTGGCCGCCGCTGTCATTTCAGCAGGCAATGCATTCATCCGCTATGGCTTTGACATCAGCTCCAACGGTTGGCTCGAAATTCAGTGGTACTTGTTCGCAGCCACCGTCATGTTGGGTGCGCCTTTGGTGCTCAAACTCAACGAACACGTCCGCGTGGACTTGCTTTACGGCAAGCTCAAAGGCAACGATCCTGTGTATGTGGACTTGTTTGGCTTGGTCGTATTCCTGTTGCCTGTGATGGGCATGTTGGCGTGGTTGAGCTTTCCGCTCTTCGTCAAGATGCTGGTGACAGGCGAGATGTCCAGCAACGCGGGCGGCCTGATTCGTTGGCCCGCCATGCTCCTTCTCCCCTTGGGCTTTGGCTGGATCTTCCTGCAAGGCGTGAGCGAAATCATCAAGCGCGTGTCCTACTTGCAAGGCAAGTTTGAAATGGACACGCACTACGAAAAGCCCGTGCAATAAGGACTCACGATCATGCAAATGGAAAACTTCGCACCCATCATGTTCGGCGGCCTTGTGCTGACGATGCTCATTGGCTTTCCCGTCGCGTTCTCGCTGGCGTTTTTAGGCTTGGCTTGTGGCCTCTTCGCCATCAGCATGGACTGGTTCCCCGTGAGCTTCATGTCCAACTTGCCACTCAACATCTTTGGCATTCTCAGCAACGACTTGTTGCTGGCCATTCCCTTCTTCACCTTCATGGGAGCCATTCTTGAAAAGTGTGGCCTCGCCGAGGACATGCTCGACTCGATGGGTCAGTTGTTTGGCACCGTCAAAGGTGGCTTGGGTTACTCCGTCATCATCGTGGGCTTCATCTTGGGCGCTATTACTGGAACTGTGGCGGGTCAAGTGATTGCCATGGCCTTGATCTCACTGCCTGTGATGATCCGCTACGGCTACAACATGCGCTACGCCACCGGCGTGCTGGCGGCCTCGGGCACCATCACGCAGCTGGTACCGCCATCTCTCGTACTGGTAGTGATGGCTGACCAACTCGGCCGCTCTGTGGGCGATATGTACAAAGGCGCTTGGGGTCCCTCGATGCTGCAAGTCGGCATCTTTGCGCTCTACACCTTTGGCCTCGGATTGGTCAAGCCAGACCACGTGCCCGGCATCCCGAAGGAAGCCCGCACCGCTGACGGCTTTCACCTGTGGATGAAGTGCTTGCGCGGCATCATCCCCTCTGCGTTCTTGATCTTTGCTGTCTTGGGTTCGATGGGTGGCTTGCCCGGCATCAACACCGCCATTGCCACGCCCACCGAAGCAGGTGCCATGGGCTGCGTCGGCGCGCTGATCTTGGCGGCCATCCACAACCGTTTGGACAAAGACCTGATTTGGGAGGCCATGCACAGCACCATGCGCCTGACCGCCATGGTGGTGTTCATCTTGATTGGTTCACGCGTGTTCTCGATGGTGTTCCAAGGCGTGGACGGTGCCAAGTGGGTGGAGCATTTGCTGACGGGCTTGCCAGGCGGCCAAGTGGGTTTCCTCGTGGTGGTCAACATCTTCATCTTTTTCTTGGCGTTCTTCTTGGACTTCTTTGAAATCGCCTTCATCATCTTGCCCATGCTTGGGCCTGTGGCTGACAAGATGGGCATCGACATGGTGTGGTTTGGCGTGCTGTTGTGCGTGAACATGCAAACCAGCTTCATGCATCCGCCGTTTGGCTTTGCGTTGTTTTACTTGCGCGGCATTGCCGACACGCTGTTCAAAGAAGGCCGCATCGAAAAACCCGTCAAGTCCAACGACATCTACATGGGTGCCATTCCTTGGGTCATCATGCAACTGATCTTGGTGGTGATCGTCATCTTTGTGCCTGAGACCGTGACCATGTTCTTGGACAAAGAAGAAAAGGTTGACCTCGACAAAGTGGTCATCGAAATGCCTACCGAGCAAGAAGTGCCAGAGGCCGAGCTCAAACTTAATGGCGCCAAACCCTCAGCTGGCGACGATGCGGCCGAAGAGCAAAAACGCATGGAAGACTTGTTCAAAAAATAAGCTTCACTCTGACGGTCAGCCCCTCCGGTCAGTCCGCGAGGGGCTTTTTCTTGCCAGTTCTCTCACACCTCCACCATGACCACCCCCGAACAAAACTCCCCCACCACTTTAGGTCCCACCCCATTTGTGTTTCATCCATCGCGCGAGACGGGTATCGAAGGCCCCGCCTTCTCGCGTGCATTCCAAGCCATCACATGGGCCACGTTGCTGGGCTCAGGCTATTGGCTACTCACGCTGTGGCAGCAAGGTAAGTTTGGTGGCGACACTGGCTTCAACGGCTTGCGTGCCGCAGGTTGGTTTGTGTTGGGTTGGGCCTTGCTGGCATGGACCACATGGCATGTCATGCACAGCCGTGCGCGATTGGATGAGACAGGGATTCACCAAACCTGGATTTGGGACAAGCACATGACGTATGACGAATTGGCCTATGCCAAGCTCATCCGTATTCGTGGCTTGGAGTGGTTCATGGCACCGCGTTTTTACGTACGTACCTTGATGGGTAAATTTGCGGTGTTCTACGTCAGCAGCGCCCATGTGCAACGCGAGTGCGAACGCTTGAGCGCCGAGTTGGCGGCGTTCCGCAAGTTTTAAAAGTTCAAATACATCGCCCATAAAAAAACCGCGCCGTAGCGCGGTTTTTTGTTCTTGCCAACAGCTGAATTACAGCTTTTGTTTTTGCATGAACGTGTCGAACTTGGCTTCTGTGAACTGGAACCACAAGTTTTGTTCGGCGCGGAACTTGGCGTAGTCGGAGTACACCTTCTTCCAGTTGGGGTTCTTCGCGCTGAGTTCTTCGTAAAACGCCATCGACTCTTTGAAGGCAGCGGCCATCACGCCTTGGGGGAACTCGCGCAGCTTGGTACCCGAACCTACCAACTGCTTCAAGGCACCGGGGTTGCGTGCGTCATACTTGGCTTGCATGTCGGTGTGTGCCATAGCAGCAGCAGCTTCTACGATCGCTTTGTTCTCAGGTGACAGGGCACCGAATGCTTTGTCGTTGATGAAGAAATCCAACTGTGGACCACCTTCCCAGAAACCTGGGTAATAGTAGTAAGGTGCAACCTTGCTGAAGCCCAATTTCAAATCGTCATAAGGACCAATCCACTCAGCCGAGTCGATGGTGCCTTTTTCCAATGCGGGGTAGATATCGCCACCAGGGATGTTTTGCGGCACAACTCCCAAACGCTCCAGCACTTTGCCACCAAAACCACCGATGCGGAACTTCAAGCCTTTGAGGTCGGCGACAGATTTGATTTCCTTGCGGAACCAGCCCCCCATTTGCGCGCCTGTGTTGCCGCCAGGGAAGTTCACGATGTTGTACTTCGCATAGAACTCGCGCATGAGTTTCAAGCCGTTGCCTTCATACATCCAAGCGGTCATTTGGCGGCTGTTCAAACCGAAAGGAATCGCACAACCCAACGCGAAGGTTTCATCTTTACCAAAGAAGTAGTAAGGCGCTGTGTGCGCCATTTCAACGGATCCTTGTTGCACACCGTCGACCACCCCGAATGCAGGCATGATTTCGCCCGGTGCGTGGACCGAAATTTCAAACTTGCCGCCCGACATGTTTTTGACTGCGCGGGCAAAGGTGTCCGCTGCACCGTGGATGGTGTCGAGCGATTTAGGAAAGCTCGAAGCCAAGCGCCAGCGGATGGTGGCTTGTGCATGCACTGCAGGGGCTGCACCAGCAGCCAAGATACCTGCAATACCTGCATTTTTAATAACGGAACGACGGTCCATAAAGACTCCCTTGGGTTGTTAAAACAAATCGTGTTGAGGGCCGCTTTTGACAAGCCGTACCCTTTCGCGATGGGGCATTGTATGCAGTGACGTGTATGGGCCTGCCTACGGGTTTCCCCCGAAAACAGGGGATTCAAAAATCTTCAGAAGAGTTGAAATTACTTCAACCCAACTTAGTCCCAAAGCGTTGCAAAACGCTGGGTGATGGCGGCTTGAATGCCAGCGGCGTCGAGGCCTAACTCGGCCAATAATTTGATGGGGTCACCATGCTCAGTGAACACATCGGCAACACCCAAGACCAACACAGGCTTGGGCAGCTGCAAATCTTGCAAGGCCTCCAACACCGCCGAACCCGCACCACCCATCGTGGCCCCCTCCTCCACCGTCACCAACGCATCGTGTGTAGCAGCGATGTGGGCCAACAGTTCAGTGTCCAACGGTTTGGCCCAACGCATATTCACCACGGTGGCATGAAGCGCTTCACCTGCTTGCAAGGCGGGGGAGAGCAAGGCGCCAAACGCGAGGATGGCGATCCGCTGGCCTTGACGTCGCACCTCGCCTTTGCCAAATGGCAAAGCTTGCAAGCCAGCTTGCACAGGCACCCCAACACCTGCACCGCGCGGATAGCGCACAGCCACGCAGTGGTTTTGTTGGTAGGCTGTGGTGAGCAACTGGCGGCACTCGTTTTCGTCAGCAGGACAGGCCACGCTGACGTTGGGAATGCAGCGCAGGAAGGGGATGTCGTACAAGCCCGCGTGCGTGGCACCATCGGCACCGACAATGCCGGCGCGGTCTAGCGCCAGCACCATGGGTAGCTTTTGCAAAGCCACATCGTGGATCACTTGGTCATAGGCACGTTGCAAGAAGGTGGAGTAAATCGCCACCACAGGCTTGACGCCCTCACAGGCCAAACCCGCAGCAAACGTGATGGCGTGCTGCTCGGCAATGCCCACATCGTGGTAACGCTCGGGGAAATGTTTGTGAAACGCCACCATGCCTGAGCCCTCGCGCATGGCGGGCGTGATGCCCACCAACAAGGGGTCATGTTCAGCCATGTCACACAACCACTGACCAAACACTTGAGTGAAGGTGGTTTTGCTCAGTGTTGTGACGGGCACCAAACCCACGGCAGGATCAAACTTACCGGGGCCGTGATAGGCCACGGGGTCGGCCTCGGCCAGTTTGTAGCCTTGGCCTTTTTTGGTCACCACATGCAAAAACTGTGGGCCTTCCAAATGCTTGAGGTTTTCAAGCGTGGGGATCAGGGATTCCAAGTCATGCCCATCAATGGGTCCGATGTAATTGAAACCAAATTTCTCAAACAAGGTCGCAGGCACCACCATCCCTTTGGCGTGTTCTTCAAACCGTTTAGCCAACTCAAACAAAGGCGGTGCGCCTTTGAGCACTTGCTTGCCCACCTCTTTGGCGGCAGAGTAAAACTTGCCGCTCATGAGTTGCGCCAGGTAGCGATTGAGCGCTCCCACGGGGGGGCTGATGGACATGTCGTTGTCGTTCAAGATGACCAGCAACTTGGCGGTGGACACCCCGCCGTTGTTCAAGGCCTCAAAGGCCATGCCTGCGGTCATGGCACCGTCACCAATCACGGCAATCGCGTGGCGTTGCTCACCTTTTTGTTGCGCGGCAATGGCCATGCCCAAAGCAGCCGAAATGCTGGTGGACGAGTGGGCGGTGCCAAAGGCGTCGTACTCGCTCTCGTCGCGGCGCGGGAAGCCGCTCAAGCCGTGGCGTTGGCGCAGTGTGCCCATTTGCTCACGACGACCTGTCAAGATTTTGTGCGGGTAAGTTTGATGACCCACATCCCAGACGATGCGGTCATGTGGGGTGTTGAACACATAGTGCAAGGCCACGGTCAACTCAACAGTACCGAGGTTGGAGCTGAGGTGCCCGCCCGTTTTGGCCACACTTTGAATCAGAAATGAACGCAACTCATCGGCCAGCACAGGCAACTGGTGGCGCGGCAACGCCCGCAGGTCGGCGGGGGAATGGATGGTTTGCAACAAATTAGACATGGCAGGTGTGACTCGATTCAGGTATTTCGGTTCACCACACGCTGGGCCAAAGCGGCCAGCATGTGGGTGTGCGTCAAGCCGGTGCTGTGCAAGGCGTCCAGCGCCTCGCTCAACAAGGACTGCGCATAGGACGTCGCCGCCGCCAAACCCAGCAACGACACATAAGTGGGCTTTTCATTCGCAGCGTCTTTGCCAGCAGTTTTACCCAGCGTGGCTGAATCAGCAGTCACGTCCAGAATGTCGTCCACCACTTGGAAGGCCAAGCCAAGTGCTCGCCCATAGCGTTGCAAACCGTTCAACGCGGCCAAGGTCACCTCACCGCAGGCTGCGCCCATCATCACACTGGCCTCTAGCAAGGCTCCCGTTTTCAGACGGTGCATCTGGCGCAATTGGTCTTCGCTCAAGGCCATGCCTACACTGGCGAGGTCAATCGCCTGCCCCCCCGCCATGCCCGCATGACCTGCTGCGGTTGCCAATAAACGGCACAAACGCGCTTGCACGCGGTCAGCAACAGCCGATGGCTCAGGGGTGAGAAACTCAAACGCCAAGGCTTGCAGCGCATCGCCGGCGAGCAAGGCTTGGGCTTCGCCAAACTGCACGTGAACGGTGGGCTTGCCACGACGCAGCACGTCGTTGTCCATGCAGGGCATGTCATCGTGTACCAGCGAATACGCGTGGATCAACTCCACCGCACAGGCCGCACGCAAAGCGGCCTCATCCATTGCAGCATCGGCCATACCATGCGCAATGGCTTCACGCGCAGCCAACACCAGCAGGGGGCGCAAGCGTTTGCCACCATCGAGGACGGCATAGCGCATGGCCTCGCCCAAACCTGCCGGGGCTTGAGGGCTGATCCAGCGCGACAAGGCGTCTTCCACAATGGCCAGCCAATGGTCGCTCCAGAGGTCGAGTTCGGAAGAGGTGTGGGCGGCGTTCACGTCGGTGTCCAAGATTTCATCACGCCGTTGTCCAACACTTTGATTTGTTGCTCCACCGCATCCAACTGGGTGCGGCAATACGCCAAAAGTTCTGCGCCACGTTGATACCCCGATAGCAAGTCAGCCAAAAGCAACTGGCCAGACTCCATTTGCTGCACCAAGACTTCTAGCTCTTTCAAAGCAGCCTCGTAGCTGGCAGGCGCAGTGTCTGCGCCACTGGGGGTATTGGGGGACTTGGACATGTGTGTGCGTGATTCAGTGTTGAGGTGTGTCTAATAGCCTGTCATTTTAGGCCGCACACGGGGCCAACTTGCCCCCTTGGGTACAATGGGCATCCTTCAATCGACCTTCGGGCCGATTTATTTTTTTTCACTTCTCTCCCTGTGGGGAGTCTTTAGGTCAGGTCACCCATGTCTGATTTAAGTCTTCAACTGCAGCAGGCGCAAGCCCAACTACCAGTTACCAGTTACTTTGACGAAGCGCTCTTTCAGCGCGAACTGGAGACCATCTTTCAGCGCGGCCCACGTTATGTGGGTCACCAGCTTGCCGTGCCCCATGTGGGCGACTACTACGCTTTGCCGCACGAAGGCGAAGGGCGTGCGCTCGTGCGATCGGCCAAAGACGTCGAATTGATCTCTAACGTATGCCGCCACCGCCAAGCGTTGATGCTCAAGGGCCGCGGCTCTTTGCACACGCCCGCTGCGGGCTCGGCGGGGGGCAACATCGTGTGCCCCTTGCACCGCTGGACCTACGCCCCTTCGGGCGAACTGCTGGGTGCCCCCCACTTCTCGCACGACCCGTGCTTGAACCTTAACAACTACCCACTGCGCGAGTGGAATGGCCTGCTGTTTGAAGACAACGGCGTGGACATCGAGGCCGACTTGGCCAACATGGGGCCACGCGCCGCCTTGGACTTCACTGGTTTTGCGTTAGACCGCGTCGAACTGCACGAATGCAACTACAACTGGAAAACTTTCATCGAGGTTTATCTCGAGGATTACCACGTGGGGCCGTTCCACCCAGGCTTGGGCCAGTTTGTCACCTGTGATGACCTGAGTTGGGAATTCAAAGAGAACTACTCGGTACAAACCGTGGGCGTGTCGCAAGGCTTTGGCAAACCCGGCTCGCCCACTTACCAAACCTGGCACGACATGCTGCTGAAGTACCGCAATGGCGAGCTGCCCGAGTGTGGTGCGATTTGGCTCACCTACTACCCACACATCATGGTGGAGTGGTATCCCCATGTGCTGACCGTCTCCACCCTGCACCCCATCAGCCCCACCAAGACGCTGAACATGGTGGAGTTCTATTACCCCGAAGAAATCGTGGCGTTCGAGCGCGAATTTGTCGAGGCACAGCAAGCCGCCTACATGGAGACCTGCATCGAGGACGACGAAATCGCGGAGCGCATGGACGCTGGCCGCAAGGCCCTGATGCAACGCAGTGACAACGAAGTGGGCCCCTACCAAAGCCCTATGGAAGATGGCATGCAGCACTTCCACGAGTGGTATCGCGGCAAACTCAACTTCACCCAGCGCTGACGCGGCCGCACATGCAAGCTTTGTGGATGCTGCTCGGTGCCGCCTTCTTTGCCACCATGGGCGTCTGCGTCAAATTCGCTTCGGGACACTTCAACTCGGCAGAACTGGTGTTCTACCGTGGCATTGTTGGCTTGATGTTTCTGGGCATCATCGCCAAGCAGCAAAACGTCTCCTTGCGCACGCAGTACCCCGGCATGCATGTATGGCGCTCGGCCATTGGCGTGCTGTCGCTGAGTGCTTGGTTTTACGCCATTGCCAAGCTGCCACTCGCCACGGCCATGACGCTCAACTACATGAGCAGCGTTTGGGTCGCTGCATTTTTGGTGGGCGGCGCCCTCCTGCAATGGAATCCACAAGACGGGCGCAGCCCTTGGTCGCAAGGGCCACTCGCCTTGAGCGTCATGGCAGGCTTTGCTGGGGTGGTGATGATGCTGCGCCCCACGCTTGAACAAAACCAAATCTTTGCAGGCCTCATTGGTTTGATGTCGGGCTTTGTGGCAGCGTTTGCCTACATGCAAGTGATGGCACTGGGGCGCATCGGAGAACCTGAAACCCGCACGGTCTTTTACTTTGCTATGGGCACCACCATCGCGGGCCTCATCGGCATGGGCTTTGCGGGCGTATCTGAATGGAACTGGCAGCACGCCGTATGGCTGCTGCCCGTGGGTATCTTTGCGTCGCTGGGCCAACTGTGCATGACCCGCGCTTACAGCCAAGGGGCCACACTGGTGGTGGCTAACTTGCAATACTCAGGCATTGTGTTTGCAGCGCTCTACAGCTTGCTGCTGTTTGGCGACGACATCCCCCTCCTCGGCTGGGCTGGCATGGCACTCATTGTGGCCAGCGGCATGAGTGCCACCTTGCTTCGCGCCCGTGCTGCGCCCAACGCCCCTGCGGAAGAACATTGAAAGAACGCCATGTACACCACACTCATCAGCGTCACCCAACTCCAAGCCTTGCAAGCCAGCGGCACGCCGTTGCAAGTGTTTGACTGCGCCTTTGATTTGATGAACCCACTAGCAGGCCGCGCCCTGTATGTGGAGCAACACATCGCAGGCGCACTGCATGCGGATCTCGACCAACACTTGGCCACACATGATGTGACCCAACGCGTCAACGCAGGCCGTCACCCTTTGCCTCAACGCGAGGTGTTCGCTACTTGGCTGCGAAGCGTGGACATCAACCCAAACACCCAGGTGGTGGTGTACGACCGCAATGGCATGAACTACTGTGGCCGTTTGTGGTGGATGCTCAAGTGGTGTGGTCATGAAGCCGTGGCCGTGCTCGATGGCGGCTTGCAAGCTTGGGTATCGGCCAGCGCAGCCATGGCGTCTGGTGACGCAATGGCACAGGCTACTGGCAACTTTGTGTTGCGTGAGCCGTGTGTACAGTTGGTAGACACCGCCAGCGTGGCAGCACATTTGAACGATGGCACACAAACCCTCATCGATGCACGGGGCGCTCCGCGCTATCGCGGCGAGGTAGAGCCGCTGGACCCCGTCGCAGGCCACATCCCCGGTGCGCTGAACCGCCCCTTCAACAGCAACCTCAACGCGCAAGGTTTCTTCAAAAGTGCTGATGAATTGAGGCCTGAGTTTGTGGCCCTGCTTGGTAACGCCAAACCCGAAACTGCGGTGCACCACTGCGGCAGTGGCGTGAGTGCGGTACTCAATGTGTTGGCCATGGAAATGGCGGGCTTGAGCCGCACAGCTCTCTATGCAGGCAGTTGGAGCGAGTGGTGCAACACGCCCGGCCTGCCCTGCGAGAAATCCTAAATCAGTGCTGCGCCCACTCGCCCAAAGCGGCGACCAAGGCAATGCCTGCCAACAGCCACGCCACTTGGGCGGCTGTCTCTCGAGGTAACAGGCGTTTTTGAAGCTGTGGGATCAAGTCCGCCAGCGCCACATAAATAAAGCTGCTGGCAGCCACCACCAAGAAGAAGGGCAGGTACTCATGCAGTGCGCCCACCAGCAAGTAGCCCACGAGGCCACCAATCACAGTGACGCCCCCAGCCAGCGAGAGTTTGACCAGAGCAGCGCGGGGGTCGTTCAGCGTTTGGCGCAGCACCACCAGATCCCCGACATGATGGGGCACCTCATGGGCCATCACCGCCAAGGCCGCAGCAACACCTAAACGAGGGTCAGCCACAAAGGCCGCAGCAATCATGATGCCATCACCAAACGCATGCACGCTGTCGCCCAGTAACACGGCCCACCCGCCGATGAGGTGGTCGTGTGCGTGGTGGTGATGCGTGTCATCTGCATGTAGATACTCATGTAGATGCGCATGTTTATGCGCGTGGCGTGCCTGCGCTTCATGCGCACCGGCATGGTCATGGCCATGCTCATGGCCGTGGTGCCACAACTCGGCCTTGTCCAGCAAAAAGAAAAACACCAAGCCCACCAACAATGTCGCAAACAAGGCCTGCGCGGAAACGCCCGCCGTGACGGACAGCTCAAACGCCTCCGGTAGCAAACGCGTGAACGCTGTGGCCAATAAAGCGCCCGCCGCAAGACTGAGCAAATGCTGGGTGAAACGCGACAGCAGCGCATAAGCCAGCAAAGCCGCCAACCACACACTGCCCATGCCTGCCACCAAGGTACCGACAAGAATTGAAATCAAGGTCATGGGCAGATTATCCCGTGCTCAAGAACGACTTCGTTGTGACGGCTTCATTCAAACGCGTTCAACAATCAGCGCGATGCCCTGTCCCACACCAATGCACATGGTGCACAGCGCGTAGCGCCCACCCGTGGTGTGCAATCGGTTGATGGCGGTGGTGACCAAGCGTTCACACGGGCGTCGTCGTCTTTGAGGCCCAACATGCGCAACACGGCCAAGCCTTGCGCAGCAAAGGCTTCATTCAACTCGATGACGTCCATTTGATCTAGGTGCAAACCAGTTTGGGCCAACACTTTTTGGGTGGCCGGAGCAGGGCCAATGCCCATCACACGTGGCGCCACACCTGCGCTTGCCATTCCGACTACGCGCGCTTTAGGGGTCAGGCCATATTGCTGCACGCTGGCTTCGTTGGCCAGCAGCAAGGCACAGGCGCCATCGTTGACACCGCTGGCGTTGCCCGCCGTCACGCTACCCTCGGGGCGCACCACACCTTTGAGTTTGGCCAAGACTTCTAGGCTGGTGTCACGCGGGTGTTCGTCTTGACTCACCACCACGGGCTCGCCTTTTTTCTGGGGGATGGCCACCGTGCAAATTTCGCGGGCGAAGTGACCGGTTTGAATGGCAGCCACGGCATTGCGTTGGCTGCGCAAAGCCATTTGGTCTTGGGCCTCGCGTTCAATCTTGTAATCCACGGCCACGTTCTCTGCCGTTTCAGGCATGCTGTCCACGCCGTATTGCACTTTCATGAGCTTGTTCACAAAGCGCCAACCAATGGTGGTGTCGTAGACCGCGTTGTGGCGGCTGAAAGCACTCTCGGCCTTGGGCATGACAAACGACGCTCGGCTCATGCTCTCCACCCCACCGGCAATCATCAGGCTCGCTTCACCCGCCTTGATGGGGACAGCCGCCAAGTCATCGGTACGCACGCTGCTGAGTGCGCCGCCGTAACGGCCAAAGGGGGTACGAATGGCGTCACAAATCAAGGCTTGGGGCATGGTGTGGCAATCAGTGAAGGATTAAAAAAGTTTGAACAAGCTAGTGGCTTCAAGGTCCAGTACTTCGATGTCTGCGGCGTTGCGCAGTTGCCAGCGCCAGCGCAAGATGCCAAGGCTTGGGTTGCTTTGCGACACACGCGTCTCCAGCACCGTCAAACGCAAGCGCAACACATCGTTGGGACGCACGGGGTGCGGCCAGCGGATGTAGGCCAAGCCTGGCGAAGCATACGATTCAGAGCCCGCCAAAAACGCATCGACAGCCAAACGCATGGCCATACCGCAGGTGTGCCAGCCGCTGGCAATCAAACCATCAAACGGACCATGTGCGGCGGCTTCGGGGTCGGTGTGAAACCACTGCGGGTCCCACTGCTTGGCAAAGTCCAGCACCTCGGCTTCGCTCACGTGGTAAGGCCCTGCATGTAGGATTTGGCCTGTTTGAAAGTCGATAAATTTCATGCCACATCTCCTTGTTGCACCAACGGACTGGTGTTTATTGCGCAATCCATGTGGCGGGACGCTTGGCCAAGAAGGCCGCAAAGCCTTCACGCGCTTCGTCACTGCCACGCACACGCGCAATGGTGCTGGCGGTCAGCTCACGCATCTGGTCGGACACTAGAGCCACGCTGAGTTGGTCCATGAGATGCTTGATTTCAATGTGGGCCTGCGGACCACCAACCACCAAGTCGGTCACCACGCGGTTCACCTCTGTATCGAGCGCTTCCAAAGGCGCCACACGCTGCACCATACCCATGCGCAAGGCGCTGTTGGCATCGATGCGCGTGGTGGGCAACGCCAAGTAACGCGCTTGGCGCTTACCCACGGCATTGACCAGATAAGTACCAATGACTGAAGGCAAGATGCCAAATTTGGCTTCACTCACCGCAAAGCTGGCGTTGTCGGCAGCCACGGCCATACCGCAAGCACAGATTAAGCCCACACCACCACCCAAGGCGGCGCCTTGCACGCGTGCCACCGTGGGTTTGGGGCAGGTGGCGATTCGGTGCAGCATCTCGGAAAAACGGCGGGCGTCTGACAAATTCCAGTCCTGCGTCGCCTCGCTGGCGCGTTGCACCCATTGCAAATCTGCACCCCCACTGAAGTGTTTGCCTTCGCCGGCCAACACAATCACGCGCACTTGGGGGTCTTGACTCAAGTGGGTGAATGCAGCATCCAAATCGGCAATCATGTGTTCATCAAATGCGTTGAACACCTGAGGCCGCGACATGGTGAGTGTGCCACCCCCACACTGCGTGGTGTGACCACCAGGCTTTCAAACGAAGGGAACATCAATACGTCTCCAGATGTAAGCGCCCTTCTTGCTTGAGTGATTGGGCCACGCTGTCCCAGCTCAAACCAGCTTGTGTGGCCACATCACGCAAGGCCAGTACCACGCCTTCTTCCATGCTCTTAAGGCCACACACGTAAATGTAGGTGTTAGCGTCTTTGAGCAACGCGGTCAAGTCGGTGCGGCGGTCTCGGACCAAGTCTTGTACATAACGTTTGGGCTGACCTGGGTCACGCGAGAAAGCAAAGTTGATGTCGATGAAGTCTTTGGGTAGTTTTTGCAAAGGTCCAAAGTAAGGCAATTCTTGGGGTGTGCGTGCGCCGAAGAAAAGCATCAGCTTGCCGCCCTCGAACTTGCCGCTTTGGCGCAAGCGACGACGCCACTCGGTCATCGCACGCATAGGGGCGCTGCCCGTGCCGGTGCAAATCATCACGATGTTTGACTTGGGATGGTTGGGCATCAAGAAGCTGGCGCCAAACGGGCCAATGACTTGCACGGTGTCACCCGTTTTGAGATCGCACAAGTAGTTGGAGGCCACGCCTTTGACGGGCTTGCCCTCGTGGTCTTCCACCACACGTTTAACGGTGATGGATAAGTTGTTATAACCCGGGCGCTCGCCGTTGCGAGGGCTGGCAATGGAGTATTGGCGGGCGTGATGCGGCTTGCCTTTTTCATCAAGGCTGGGTGGCACGATGCCAATGGATTGACCTTCCAACACCGGAAAGGGCATGTGGCCAAAGTCCAGCACGATGTGGTGGGTTTCGTTGGTCGTGCCCGCGTCATTGACTTGGACGTTGCCCACCACCGTTGCCATTGCAGGGGCCTTGGGGCCATGCAAGTTGGTGTACGGGTGTGCCGCCGACCAAGGAGGTAAGGTGGCTCCATAAGCGGCTGAATTGAAAGCTGCGCCCTCACCCGGTGACGCTTCGACAGATGCAGCAGATGTCACCATGGCCTCGGTAGGAGCCGTGGACACATCGGCACCCATCGCGGCCAAGTCGCTGTCGGACAAGGCGGCAGGTAAATCGTCCCATGACAACTGCTCTTCCACCTTGTAAGCAGCGGCCTTTGGGCGCATGCGCCAGTTGTCAATCGAACCCGTAGGGCATGGCGGTACGCAAGCCATGCAGAAATTGCACTTATCAGCAATCACCACATAGTTACGGCTGTCATGCGTGATCGCACCCACCGGACAGGTGGCCTCGCAGGTGTTGCACCGGATACAAATTCCCGGGTCAATCAAATGCTGGTTAAACAGTTCGGCAGGTGCGTTCATGAAGCGCTTTCAATCAATCAGTTGAAACGGACGTAGTCAAAGTCTACTGGCTGACGGTTGATGCCCATGACGGGTGGTGCAATCCAGTTGGCAAACTTGCCAGGCTCAACCACACGGCCCATCAGACTGGCCACGTAGGCACGGTCTTCGTTGTTGGGCAACCACTCGCCCACTTTGGCCATCCATTGCTCATCAGTGACGACCTCGCCATCGGGTGTGATCTTGGCGCCCGACAACGAACCAATGTTGCGGTGGAAGGCTTTGTGCGGTGCTTTGAGTTTGAAGGGAATGCCCGCCTTTTCAATCACGCGATTCCAACGGTCAATGCCGCCTTTGGAGTCAGTGATGTAGTCGTCGCGCAGCACTTCGTTCAAGGCATTGAGCATTGGCACTTCTTTTTCCACCAGCTTGCCGTCTTCGACCGACAAGATTTTGTAGCTGTTGCCCTTCAAGACGTGGTCATCTGCACGCTTGCCTTCCTCGTAACGCCCTTTTAAACCAGAGCTGTAGAAGGTGGCTGCATTGGACGATTGGTCGGCACCGAACAAGTCGATGGTCACCGAGAAGTGGAAGTTGATGTAGCGCTGGATGGTGGGCAAATCAATCACCCCTGCCGCACGCAGCTTGCCCACGTCGTCGGTTTTGAGTTCGTTCATCACATCCACCGTGCGTTGGATGGTGCGGCTCACACCCGACTCGCCCACGAACATGTGGTGCGCTTCTTCGGTCAGCATGAACTTGGTGGTGCGGGCCAGCGGGTCGAATGCCGATTCGGCCAACGCGCACAACTGGAACTTGCCATCACGGTCGGTGAAGTAAGTGAACATGAAGAAGCTCAACCAGTCAGGCGTCTTCTCGTTGAAGGCTTGCAAAATGCGAGGGTTGTCTTCGTTGCCGCTGTTGCGCTGGAGCAAAGCATCGGCTTCTTCACGGCCGTCTTTGCCGAAGTATTTGTGCAACAGGTACACCATGGCCCACAGGTGGCGACCTTCTTCGACGTTGATTTGGAAGAGGTTGCGCAAGTCGTACATGCTAGGCGCCGTCAGACCCAAGTGGCGCTGTTGTTCAACAGACGCTGGCTCGGTGTCGCCTTGCGTCACGATGATGCGGCGCAGGTTGGCGCGGTGCTCGCCAGGCACGTCTTGCCAAGCTTTTTCACCGATGTGGTCGCCAAAGTGGATCTTGCGGTCTTGCTCGCCGGGGTTCAAGAAAACGCCCCAACGGTAGTCACGCATCTTGACATGACCAAACTGCGCCCAGCCTTGCGGGTCGACGCTGATGGCGGTACGCAGGTACACGTCCATGTCGGTGGAACCTTCGGGGCCCATGTCGTCCCACCAGTTGATGAAATTGGGTTGCCATTGCTCAAGCGCACGCTGCAAAGTGCGGTCTTCGCTCAGGTTGACGTTGTTAGGAATTTTTTCGCTGTAGTTGATACCGGACATGAGAGTCTCCAGAAATTAAAAAGCAACGGTGGGGGCAAATTTCGGTTGCAACAGGCACCACCGGGAAACCTGTTGCACAACGCAGAACATCAAACGCGGTTCAGATCGAAAGCAGCTTTCTCACCTTTACCATAGACCTTCAAAGCACCTTTTTCTCCCACCGCGTTGGGGCGGTTGAAGATCCAGTTTTGCCAAGCGGACAAACGGCCAAAGATGCGTGTTTCCATGCTTTCTTTTTGGGCAAAACGCAAGTTGGCTTCCAAGCCGGTCAAGCTGTCGGGCGACATGGCCACGCGCTCTTCCACGGCCAAGCGAATTTCATCCGCCCAGTCGATGTCGTCCGGTGCAGCCGTGACCAAGCCGAATGCCAATGCTTTTTGTGCATCCAGCGCTTGGCCCACCGCGGCACGTGCGCCTTCGAGTGGCCCCACTTCTTCATAGAAGCGGCGCTGCAAACGCGACTGGTGGTTGACCATGGGGAAGTAGCCAAAGTTCATCTCGCTGAGGTGCAAATGCGGGGCCTTTTCTGGCGTGTCAGGCAAGTCCAGCATGTAGGCACGGTCAGCGGCAAACGCCAACTCAGCCAAGGTGCCGACAAAGCAAGATCCCTCGTCAATCAAAGCGAACAAAGAGCGCGAGGTCACATCCACGCGCGCCAAGGTGCGACGCAACAAACCAATGGTTTCATTGACCAACCAATGGTCTTGGTGCTGGGCCAAGATGGCGTCGCTTTGCAAAGCCAGCTTGGCGTCACCTGCGGTCTTGAGCAACCAAGTACCAATGTCGAGTTCATTGGTGCGCAAATTCAAAATCGCATCGTCCAACTCACGGGCCATTTGCAGTGGATACCAGTTGGCGCCTGCGGCTTGAATTGCCGCCACGGTGTCGGGCAAGGCGGCCTTGGGGGCGTGCACGGTCAAAGTGGCGGTGCGCTTGGCACGGTCAATCTCGACGTGCACATAGTCATACGCGATGCTGTCAGCACCCATCACACGTTTGAGCGGTGTCAGTGCCACACCTTGGCCAACTGCGGATGCACCTGGGCGCTTGCAGTGCGCGGCTGGCTGGCTGGCACGTGCACGCACGGCGGCGGCAAACTGGGCAGGCTTGGCGATTTCATCGACCAAGCGCCAATCCACGGCTTTTTGACCACGCACACCTTCCACGCTGGTGCAGAAAATGTCGGCATGGTCGTGGCGCACTTTGCGCTTGTCGGTCACGCGGGTCAAACCGCCTGTGCCTGGCAACACGCCGAGCAACGGCACTTCGGGCAAGGACACGGCAGATGAACGGTCGTCCACCAACACAATTTCGTCACAGGCCAATGCCATTTCGTAGCCGCCGCCAGCGCAAGCGCCGTTCACGGCAGCGACAAACTTCAAACCACTGTGGCGGCTGCTGTCT
>NZ_JAVKLW010000032.1:0-4105 GCF_031538885.1 Limnohabitans sp. | reverse complement strand
AGATTTGGTATCGTTCTTCTCGGCTGAGGTGCTTGTACATTGGGCAACTTCGACTTGGCGGTTAAAGCGGCCATGATGCTCTCGCATCCTCAGCCACCTATAACCAGTTCATCTTTGTTGCACTTCGTCCTTGAATTCGCCTCACTAATAATCATCGGTTATGGCTATCAAAAAATCCGACCTGTATTCCTCCCTTTGGGCTTCTTGCGACGCATTGCGCGGGTGCAATGTTTTCGATGAGCAACCTGTGGATGGTACGCAAGACGTTGATCGCCGAGCAACAAAAACGAGCCTCGATGGGGTTGGTGCGTCCGCAAGTGGCCTGAGGGCGAGAAGGCCATGACGAATTGAGACAATCCAACCCAAAAATCGTGCTATTACGCACACAATTGCACATCGTGAAGTCCGTAGCAAATCACGCTGCAAATTCATGTGTTGTGCAGACCTTCCATAAGCAATGGCAACCAAGAAAAAACTACAACTTCCCGAAGTCAATTTTTCAGACTACGGCGATACCCGCTACCTGCACCTTGGCACGCCGTGGGTGCAAGGCTCGATGAACCTCGACAAACCGTTTGACATTGACTTGGAATACGTGCAACGCATGATGGCGTGGCTTTTGTTTGTGGACCTCGACCAAGTGGGCAAGCGCCACGCCATGCAACTGGGTTTGGGCGCTGCGTCACTCACCAAGTTTTCGTTCAAACACCTGCGCATGAAAACCACGGCGATTGAACTCAATCCGCAAGTCGTGGCCGCGTGTCGCCTGTGGTTCAAGCTGCCGGCTGACAGCGCCAAGCTGCAAGTGGTGTTGGGCGATGCGGCGGAAGTGGCCAAGCACGACCACTGGCGCGGCCAGATCGATGCCTTGCAAGTGGACTTGTACGACCACGAAGCCGCCTCGCCGGTACTGGACAGCGCCGAGTTTTATGCCGACTGCCGCCGCTTGTTGACAGACGAAGGCTGCATGACCGTCAATCTGTTTGGTCGCAGCTCTAGCTTTGCACAGAGTGTGCAGAAGATGGCGGCCGCGTTTGGCGCCGAAGCCCTGTGGGCATTCAAGCCCACCCGCGAGGGCAATACCGTGGTGTTGGCCCAGCACACCCCCAGTGCGCCAAAGCGCGCCGAATTGATGGCACGCGCCGAGGCGATTCAAGCCCGCTGGCCCCTGCCCGCCACCAAATGGCTACGCGTATTCAAACCGCTGCAAGCCTTGTGAATAAAGGGTTTACCCCTGATTCTAAGGGTCTGAAAAATAGGTGAAACCCACATCGGGTGAGGCCTGAGTGCAACTCCATAATTCATCGCATATTTGCTTTTGGATAGAGGAGACGAAATGATCAAAAGTCAGAAAGACTTTTTCTCCGGCCTGATGTTCACATTGGTCGGTGTTGGCTTTGCGTGGGGCGCAACCAATTACACGATTGGTACGGGCGCTCGCATGGGCCCTGGTTACTTCCCCATGTTGTTGGGCATCTTTTTGGCCGTGTTGGGCGGCTTCATCACGTTTTACTCGTTGGTGGAGCACACCGAAGACGGCGAGCCTGTGGGTAAGTTTGCTTGGAAGCCCATCGTCTACGTCTTGGGTGCCAATGTCGTGTTTGGTATTTTGTTGGCAGGCCTGCCTAGCTTTGGCATTCCTGCCATGGGCTTGATTGCTGCGATTTATGCCTTGGTCATCATTGCCAGTAAAGCTGGTGATTCATTCGTTCTGAAAGACGTGCTGATTCTTGGCACCGTCTTGTCGGTCGGTAGCTACTTGGCTTTCATCGTGCTGCTGAAATTGCAGATGCCTGTGTGGCCCACCTTCATCACTGGTTGAGCCTGGAGAAATAAAAAATGGATTTGATTGCAAACCTCTCGTTGGGCTTTGGCGTGGCGTTCACGCCGATTAACCTGTTGTACTGCTTGGTCGGTTGTATCTTGGGCACGCTGATTGGCGTGTTGCCCGGTATTGGCCCAGTGGCCACTATCGCCATGTTGTTGCCCGCCACTTACGCGCTGCCCCCTGTGTCCGCGCTGATCATGTTGGCCGGTATTTACTACGGCGCGCAGTACGGCGGTTCCACCACAGCCATCTTGGTGAACTTGCCAGGCGAATCGTCGTCGGTGGTCACCACCATCGACGGCTACCAAATGGCCCGCAAAGGCCGCGCTGGCCCTGCGTTGGCGGCGGCGGGCTTGGGCTCTTTCTTTGCAGGCTCTGTGGGTACGTTGATCTTGGCGGCCTTCGCGCCACCTTTGACCGAACTCGCTTTTAAGTTTGGCCCTGCTGAATATTTCTCACTCATGATTTTGGGCTTGGTCGGTGCGGTGGTGTTAGCTTCGGGCTCTTTGCTAAAAGCGATTGCCATGATTGTGTTGGGCCTCTTGTTGGGCTTGATTGGCACGGACGTGAACTCTGGCGTGGCGCGTTTCAGCTTTGACATCCCCGAACTCACCGACGGCGTGGGCTTTGTGGTGGTGGCAATGGGTGTGTTCGGCTACGGCGAGATCATCTCGAACTTGTCGCAACCCGAAGACGAACGCGAAGTCTTCACCGCCAAGGTGGAAGGTTTGTTCCCCACCAAGGAAGACTTCAAGAACATGTTGCCTGCGGTGATTCGCGGCACAGCCTTGGGTTCATTGCTGGGCGTGTTGCCTGGTGGCGGTGCTTTGCTGGCTGCGTTTGCGGCTTACACGATTGAGAAGAAAACCAAGCTGCGTCCTGGTGAAGTGCCTTTCGGTCAAGGCAACATCCGCGGTGTGGCGGCGCCTGAGTCGGCCAACAACGCTGGTGCGCAAACCTCGTTCATCCCCTTGCTCACCTTGGGCATCCCACCCAACGCCGTGATGGCTTTGATGGTGGGTGCGATGACCATTCACAACATCCAACCCGGCCCACAGGTGATGACCAGCAACCCCGAATTGTTCTGGGGTCTGATTGCCTCCATGTGGATTGGTAACTTGATGCTCGTCATCTTGAACCTACCTTTGATTGGCATGTGGATCAAGCTGTTGTCTGTGCCTTACCGCTTCTTGTTCCCGGCCATCGTGTTGTTTTGCGCGATTGGTGTGTACTCGACCAACAACAACACCTTTGACATCTGGATGGTGGCTGCCTTCGGTTTTGTGGGCTACACCTTTGTCAAGCTCGGTGTGGAGCCTGCGCCCTTGTTGCTGGGCTTCATTCTTGGCCCCATGATGGAAGAGAACTTGCGTCGCGCCTTGTTGCTGTCGCGTGGTGACTGGACTGTGTTTGGTACACGCCCACTGTCCGCAGGCTTGTTGGCCGCCGCCGCCTTGCTGTTGGTGATCGTGCTGTTGCCATCCATCAAGTCCAAACGCGAAGAAGCCTTCGTGGAAGAGTGATTCGGTTTATCCTGTTTTCATCTTCAAACGGCACCTTCGGGTGCCGTTTTTCATGGGGTATCTAGATTTGCGTCAGAATCTGTGCTCTTTGAAAGGGTTTCATAATGGATCATCCGCAACGACTGGCACTGCATAACGAAGTCCATGCACGCCCGCCGGAACCGATGCAAGCGCCCCTCGCGATTTCACGCGTGGTGATGTGGGTGGATCGGGTCAGTGCGCAAGCCAGTCGCGATCACTTGGCGCAGTTGTTACACGATCACCACTTACCCGCACCCGATGCTCACACCAACCATGTGCGCATGGACTTGGGCGCATTTCGCTTGCGTTGGGAGCTGCACACCGAATTCGTGTCGTGGACCTTCCTGCGTGCGGTCGGTGACGATGTGTTTGCGCGCGTAGAGCCCCTGAGTGCCATGCAAAGCGTGCCGCAAAAATGGCTCTCTCAGTTACCGGGTGAATGCTTGGCCCGTTTGCATGTCTGGCTGGTCCAAGGCGTTTCGTTGGACCTACACGAGGTGCTCCCCCACGTGCTGCATGAAGACACCTTGGTCGCCTCCACCGTGGCAGACGGTCATGGCGAGGTCTACACAGACTTTCAGCTCCACCCAGACGGCTACTCGCGCATCGTGCTGCTCACAGGCTCGCTCACGCCGCGCCGTCAAGGCCGCTTGGTGCAGCAGTTGCTGGAGATTGAGACCTACCGCATGGCCGCCTTGTTGGGCCTGCCTGCGGCACGAGAAGCCTCGCATGT
>NZ_JAVKLW010000031.1:0-26946 GCF_031538885.1 Limnohabitans sp. | reverse complement strand
TGGAAACCGTGACGGATGAGGAATTGACTATGATTGAAAATCGATTGAATCACCGCCCCAGAAAGCGACTAGGATTCAAGACACCTCACGAGGTATTCCATGCCTCGTTAAAGCGTGTTGCACTTCGTCCTTGAATCCGCCTTTTTTAAACGATGACGCAAAATTAATTTTTCAAGGGAAAACTCTGATCGGGCCAACCCAAAGAATGTTGCAAAAACAACCAATCAAAACCGGCCCCAGGATCTTGTTTGCGCACAGGTGACACATGTTCGTGACCTGCGATGTGATGCACCTGGTAGTGCTGTGCGATCGCCGCACACAAACTGCTCAAGGTTTCGTATTGCGCGTCTTCAAAAAGCTGACCTTCTAAGCCTTCGATCTCAATACCGACTGAGAAATCATTGCAGTTGTCGCGACCTTGGTAGCTAGAGCGGCCCGCATGCCATGCACGGTCATCACAACTCACGAACTGAATCAAAGCACCATCGCGACGAATCACAAAATGCGCCGACACCTCGGCGCCGCGAATCTGCTCAAAGTAAGGGTGTGCGTCCCAATCCAGCGTGTTTGTGAATAAGGCTTCGATCTCAGGCCCGCCGTATTGGCCTGGAGGCAGACTGATGGAGTGCACCACCATCAAATCAATCGATGTGTTCGCTGGGCGCGGGCCGAAGTTAGGTGAGTGGGTGTGCTTGGCAAAGCGGTACCAACCGTCACGCCACAGGGAAGGCGTGAGTTCAGCCTTCATGGCTGTCACGGTGCGCTTGGCTGCAATACACACCTTGTGCGCCATGAATAGCCTCGTTTTCAGGGATGTGTGTGCCGCAATGGGCGCATGCCACCATGATCTGTGGCCCGGATGTCTTTTGCTGTGGTGTGTCGGGACGGCGTTGTTGGCGAATCCACCAAATGCCAGCAAAGACGATCACCAGTAAGACCAAGTACTTCATGCCACGCGCCCCAAAACCACTTCGAGTACAAAGCGTGATCCTGCATAGCCCAACAACAACAAGCCCGTGCCAATATAGAGCACCCGCACCGCCTTGCGGCCACGCCAACCAAAGCGGCTGCGCCCTACCAGCAGCACAGCAAATGTGAGCCACGACAGGAGAGAAAACACCGTTTTGTGATCCCAGCGCCAAGCCCCCTGTGCACCGTACAGGCTGTCACCAAACAGCCAACCAGCAGCCAAGGTCGCGGTCAACAACACAAAGCCAGCGGTCACGAATCGAAAAGTTAAGCGCTCTAACGTCAACAAAGGCAAACCCACATGGTTGTCAGCGCCTAGGCGCATGTTCTTCTCAGCGCGGGTCATCAGCCATACATGCACCACAGCGGCGGCAAACAAGCCGTAGGAGGCCACACCCAAAGCCAAATGCAGCGGCAACAAAGGCGACGCTTGTGTGTGCAGAACCGACCCTGGAAACGCCGCTGCCAGCAACACCACAGCAGCTCCCACCATGGACAGCGTCCAGCGTGTGCGCAATTGAGGGAACCAGTGTTGCTCCAGCACATAAAAAGTCAGCATCAGCCATGCTGTGACCGACAGCGCAGGTGCAAAACCAAAACGCAAACCGCCTTCATGAGGTGCAAACAAGGCAAAAACCAAGCCGAGGCCGTGCAGTGCCCAAGGCACACTCAAGAGGCGATGCCCCATCTCGGGCGCCAAACGTGGACCGATGAGTGCCGTCAATGCGTAAGCAGCTGCCGTGGGCAGCGCGAGCCACAAGGTGAGTGGGAGGTCGCTGGCTAAAATCATGGCAACAGTTTAGCGTTTCGCTACACACGCAAATACCAAGCCTTCAAAAGGTTCATATGGCCTCAGCCCTGACCGACAAACTCTCGCGCCTCGTCAAGCACATCAGCGGACAGGCCCGCATCACCGAAAGCAACGTCGCCGAGATGTTGCGTGAGGTACGCATGGCCTTGCTCGAGGCTGACGTGGCCTTGCCTGTCGTGCGCGACTTCATCGCCCGTATCAAAGAAAAAGCCTTGGGCCAAGAAGTGATTGGCTCTTTGCAGCCAGGCCAAGCCTTGGTGGCCATCGTCAACCAAGAGTTGGCTGCCACCATGGGCGAGGGCGTGAGCGACTTGAACCTTGCTGCCCAACCGCCCGCCGTCATTTTGATGGCCGGTCTGCAAGGGGCTGGTAAAACCACCACCACCGCCAAGCTGGCGCGTTGGCTCATCCATCAGCGCAAGAAAAAAGTGCTGACAGTCTCGGGCGACGTGTACCGCCCCGCCGCAATTGAGCAGCTCAAAACCGTCACCGCGCAAGCGGGGGCCGAATGGTTCCCCAGCTCGTCCGACCAAAAGCCCGCCGACATTGCCCGTGCGGCGTTGGACTACGCGCGTAAACACTACTTCGATGTGCTGTTGGTGGATACCGCCGGTCGCCTCGCCATTGACGAAGCCTTGATGGCTGAAATCAAGCAACTGCACAGCGTGTTGAATCCGGTGGAGACCTTGTTTGTGGTCGATGCCATGCAAGGTCAAGACGCCATCAACACCGCCAAAGCGTTCAGTGACGCTTTGCCGTTGACCGGCATTGTGTTGACCAAGCTCGATGGTGATTCACGCGGTGGCGCGGCTTTGTCGGTGCGCCAAATCACAGGCGCGCCCATCAAGTTTGCGGGTACCAGTGAAAAGCTCGATGGCTTGGAGCTGTTCGATGCCCACCGCCATGCGGGACGCGTGTTGGGCATGGGCGATATCTTGGCCTTGGTCGAACAAGTCACAGCAGGCGTGGACATGGCGGCGGCGCAAAAGCTGGCCGACAAAGTCAAACGCGGCGATGCGTTTGATCTCAACGACTTCCTTGCTCAAATTCAACAAATGCGTTCCATGGGCGGCTTGTCCAACATCATGGACAAATTGCCTACACAAATGGCCGCCAAAGCGGGCCAAGTGGACATGGACAAAGCCGAGAAAGACATTGCGCGCAAACAAGGCATCATCCATAGCATGACGCCACTGGAGCGGCGCAAGCCCGATCTCATCAAAGCCACGCGCAAGCGCCGCATCGCGGCGGGTGCGGGCGTTCAGGTGCAAGACGTGAACCGCTTGCTCAAAGAGTTTGAGCAAATGCAGAGCATGATGAAAAAGATGAGCGGCGGCGGCATGATGAAGATGATGAAAAAGCTCGGCGGTATGAAAGGCTTGAGCGGTATGGGCGGCGGCTTTCCTGGTATGCGTTGAACCCACTGTTAGCCAAAGAAAAAATCCCTGATGTTTTGCAGCCTCAGGGATTTCTTCATGATGAATGCCAAGCCGCTTGACGTCGCTTAAGCCAAAGCGTTCACCCGCACCTCACCCCGCAGCGAATGCGGATTGGCTTCGGTGATCTTCACGTCAATCAGTTGGTTCATCAAGCGCTCGGGGTGCGGGCCGCCCTTGAAGTTGACGATGCGGTTGCACTCGGTGCGGGCGCGCAGCTCGGTGGCGTCTTTCTTGGCATAGCCATCCACTAGCACACGTTGCACCGTGCCCACACGTTGCACGTTGATGTTGCGCATATTGTCTTCGATGATTTTTTGCACCTCTTGCAAGCGGCGCAGTTTCACAGCGTGTGGCGTGTCGTCGTGCAAGTTCGCCGCAGGCGTGCCCGGGCGGGGACTGAAGATGAAGCTGAACGAGTTGTCAAAGTACACATCGTGCATGAGCTTGATGAGTTTTTGGTGGTCTTCTTCGGTCTCGCCGGGAAAACCCACGATGAAGTCTGAGCTCATGGCCATGTCGGGGCGAATGGCGCGCAGCTTTTTCACGGTGCTTTTGTATTCCATGGCGGTGTAGCCGCGCTTCATGGCCATCAAGATGCGGTCGCTGCCGTGCTGCACGGGCAAATGCAAATGGCTCACCAGTTGCGGCACCTTGGCATACACATCAATCAGGCGTTGGGTGAACTCGTTGGGGTGGCTGGTGGTGTAGCGGATGCGCTCAATGCCGGGGATTTCGGCCACGTATTCGATGAGCAGCGCAAAGTCGGCAATCTCTGTCGTGCCACCCATCACGCCACGGTAGGCGTTGACGTTTTGGCCCAGGAGCGTGACTTCTTTCACGCCTTGTGCAGCCAAGCCTGCGACTTCGACCAGCACGTCGTCAAACGGGCGGCTCACCTCTTCGCCACGGGTGTAGGGCACCACGCAATAGCTGCAATATTTGCTACACCCTTCCATGATGCTCACATAGGCACTGCCGCCTTCCACGCGGGCGGGGGGGAGATGGTCAAACTTCTCGATCTCGGGGAAGCTGATGTCGACTTGTGGCTTTGCCAACGCTTCGCGTTGATTCAACAACTCGGGCAAGCGGTGCAGGGTTTGCGGGCCAAACACCACATCCACATAGGGCGCACGCGCAATGATGGCCTCGCCTTCTTGGCTGGCCACGCAGCCGCCCACCGCAATCTTGACGCCTTTGGCTTTCAGGTGTTGGATGCGGCCGAGGTCAGAGAACACTTTTTCTTGCGCCTTCTCGCGCACCGAGCAGGTGTTGAAGACGATCAGATCGGCTTGCTCGACGTCGTTGGTTTTTTCGTAACCTTGGGCTTCGCCTAGGACATCCACCATCTTGTCCGAGTCGTACTCGTTCATTTGGCAGCCGAAGGTTTTGATAAAGACTTTGCGGCTCATGGCTGAGCCTCCCCAAGGGGATAAATGCAGCGGTTCATGGTGTTGACCCAGAGGCTGTTGAAGAAGTGGGCCATTGTAGTGACGGCATATTTTCATTATCGGAACCTCTTGCAAAACTCCCCGCCGAAGTCAATGAGTTGAGTGTCGATTTGTTCACCTGCGTTGGCGGGCGATGGAGCGCATCCGCCTGTATGGTCTGTGGTAGATTTCATCTCGACAGCGCGATTACCCCGCTTTGTTTCTTCGCTACCAAAATGGGGGCGATGCCGCTTCTTAAAACAGACTCATTACAAATAAAGCCCCTGCACGCAGGATTTTTGCAAGAGGCTCTCATCTTGGTGTGAAGAGTTTCGCTTGCGCTCTATACTTTATGAACCCATTAATCATACGATTCCACAGACGCTGTACCACGCTGTTGCGCAGGTCATTGCTTATGTGTTCAGTCTGAACCAGTCTTATGGTTGCGGTCAAGAAGTGGTCAAGCCCTCGCCCTCTATTTTCGACGCCATGAAGTTCAACGTGAATGGCGCTTTGACGAACTCTTAAGAACCAAGTTTGAGCCTGCATGACTGACATTTACCAAAGCGCCGGGGACCGGTTGCGATTTGAAATACTTTTGAAGCTGTTGACCGAAGGTGAAGGTAGTGCCAATCTCGCCGTGTTGAGCGACCATGAGCGGGTGCTCGACTGCTACGGCAATTTGTTTGAAGAGCGTTTGCGGGCCAAGGGCGAAAGCCACATTGAGTGGTGTAGCTCCACCAACTCGGAACGCTTGGTTCAAAAGTTCAATGCGATATTGTCTGAAATCACGCTGGACCAAGCGCTGGAGAAAGATAAAAAACACGCACCACGTCGGTTTTTGGTGCTCCGTGACCTCGTCTTGGTGCAAGACTTTGAGTTGCAACTCTTGGCTCGATTGGCGAATGGCTTTCCAGCGGGCAACATCAGCGTGATCTTGCTTATCAACCGGGCGGGGAATTACCAAAGCAAGCTCGAAGCGTTTGGCAAAAACTTGCTGAAGTGGGAAATTGAAACCGAAGCGGGTGAGCCCACCATGAAGCTGACCGACGGGGTAGCGACCAGCCCCACGCCTGAGCCGGTTTTGGCGGAGCCTGCGTTCTTGCCGCAGCCTCCGACACTGACTGAGGAAGTGAGTTCGGTATCGAAGCTGTTGAATTTGCCCACCAAAACTGCTTGGCGTGTGCCCTCCTTTGGTAAAAGGCCAGAGCCTCCAGTGGATGCCCCGTTACCTGCATTTGCGCCGCCTACCTTGACGGTTGTTGTGCCTTCAGCTGCGTCCTTCTCGCCGCCCCAAGCAGAAGCGCTTGCGCCTTGGCCTTCGGTGGTGTCCGATACCTCTCGCGAACCAACGCTCAATGCACCTATGCCTTTGGCGGCTGCGCCAGCTGCTACCGATGCGGATCTGTTCAGGCGCCCCCCTGCACGCCCTTCACGCGCGGCCAGTTGGGTGTTGTTGATTTTGCTCATGTCAATGGCTGCGTTTGGTTTGATGTACAAAGATTTGGTGCTTGAAGAAGCGGAGTCTTTGAAAAAATATATGCTGCGAGGCACACCCGCTGTGCTCGCACCAGATGAGGCCGCTAGCGCGGCTGCTGCTGCGAGTGCCCAAGCTTTGGCTGCATCGATGGCTAGTGAAGCGGTGTTTGTTGCCAGCCAAGCGCAAGAAGTAGCCTCCACGGCGAGTGCGGTTGCCTGGGTGGCTTCAGACGTTGTGCCCATCGCACCTGCTGAGGCTCAGGTGAGGAAGACCTCGGATAAAGACCGTCTTGCTGACAAAGCCCAAGCCAAGGCTGAGAGCAAACCAGAAGCCAACTCAGACGAGGTGTGGGTGAACCAATTGCCCGCGAATGGCTATGTGGTGCAGCTCGCCGCCATGGACACGCAAGATGAGATGCGTAGCTTCCAACGCAGCAACATGGTTTATGCCAAGGCGCGCATCACGCGTGCGCACCACAAAGACACGGGTAAGCGTTATTTCATTTTGATGGCTGGGCCTTTTGAAACCAAAACTCAAGCCGATGCTTTTATGCAGTCCAGCCCGTTACTGGCCAAAGGTTGGTTGCGTAGCAACAAGTCGATCAAAACCGAATTCATGAAGTCCCGACATGCACGCTAGGAACGAGCCTTATCAGCCTGGTTTTTCGCCCAAAATTTCGGTGCCTGATCTCGCGCATGATGCGTTGGGCTTGACGTCCGAGGCTTTGGCCCAAGTGACCACCTTGACGGCGCAAGTTGACGCAGAAGCGCCGATGATGACACCGTAGCAAATCACGCTGCAAATTCATGCGTCATGCAGACCTTCCTTAGCCCAATAAATCCAGCAAGGTCCGCGCTACCACCTTGGTCGCGCGTCGCACATCTTCCAGCATCACGTGTTCGTCGTTGCGCTTGGCGTTGCTCTCGCGCACGGTGCGTGGGCCTGCGCCATAAATCACACCGGGAATGCCGCGCTCCACATACAAGCGCACATCGGTGTAGAGCGGTGTGCCCACGGCTGGGATGGGTTTGCCAAATAATTCGCCGCCGTGTTTTTGAATGGCGTCGACCAAAGGTTTGTTGCCTGCCAGCGGCACCATGGACTTGGCGAGCAAGAGGCGTTTGATGCCTACCTTGAGCTGCTTGCCACCACGGGGTGGGTTGAACGAGGCGGCAGTGTCTTCAATGGTTTGGCGAATGGAGGCTTCCACGTCCACGGGGTTTTCTTCGGGAATCATGCGGCGGTCGAGTTTGAATACCACCTTGCCTGGCACCACGTTGGTGTTGGTGCCGCCGCTAATTTGGCCCACGTTGAGGTAGGGGTGGGTGATGCCTTCGACCTTGGAGGTGGTGTTTAAGTAATCGGCATTGAGCGCATGCAGCGCGTTCAAGATGTGGACCGTGCCTTGCAGCGCATCGGTGCCGCTGTCGGGAATGGCGGCGTGTGCCATTTCACCGTGTACGGTGACTTCCATTTGCAGGCAACCGTTGTGCGCGGTGACCACTTGGTAGCTAAAGCCGGCGGCAATCATCAAGTCGGGTCGTGTCAGGCCTTGTGAGAGCAACCAGCCTGGGCCTTTTTCGCCGCCAAATTCTTCGTCGTAAGTGAAGTGCAGTTCGACGCCGCCCTTCAAAGGTAAGCCCAATGATTCGAGCGCACGCGTGGCAAAGGTGAAGGTGGAGAAGTCGCTCTTGCTCACCGCCGTGGCGCGGCCATACATGGCGCCGTTGTCAATTTCGCCACCATAGGGCTTGTGGGTCCAGCCGTCGCCGGGGGGCACCACGTCACCGTGGGCATTGAGGGCAATGGTTTTGCCGCCATCGGCAAACTTGCGGCGCACGATGAGGTTGGTGATGCTCTCCAAGCCATAGGCTTTGACTTCATCACTCGGCACAGCATATTTTTCAGCCGCGTAGCCAAAGGCGTGCAGCAACTCGGCGGTGCGCTCGGCGTGGGGGGCGTTGTTGCCGGGCGGCGTGTCGGTGGGCACGCGTACGAGTTCTTGCAAGAACGTCACTTGCTCGTCAAAGTGCGCGTCAATCCATGCGTCGAGTTGGGCGTATCGGGTTTGGCTCATGGCGTGTCTCGGGTTGTTTTTGTCAAGCGTGCATGTTGTGCAGCAAGTGCATGAAGGCATCGATGGCCAGTTGCATGTCGTCACTCGTGGTGGATTCAAGCGGGTTGTGGCTGATGCCCGCGTTTTGACCGCGCACAAACAGCATGGCTTGTGGCATCACCTCGTGTAGCTTCATCGCGTCATGGCCTGCACCGCTGGGCAGGTGGAGCACGGGCACGCCAAGGGACTTCACTGCTTGCTCCCACAGGGCTTGCAGCTTGGCGTCACTCGGTGCGGCGTTGGCCCGCATGGTTTCTTCAAGGGTGTAGTGCAAGCCGCGGTGTTCGCAAATAGCTTGGAGTTCGTTCACCACGTCGTGCATCAGGCTGTCGCGCAGCGCGTCAGTGGTGGCACGCAAGTCGAGGCTGAATTGGCAGCGGCCCGGCACCACGTTGATAGACCCATTGGGCACGGTCAACATGCCCACGGTGCCGACGCATGCCGATGCTGGCTTCCCCGCCTTGTCGGCAGACACGGCGTTCAGTTCAGCCGCACGTTTTTCCACAAACAAGGCTAGTTCGGCCACGGCGGTGGCGGCATCGCGGCGGCGATCCATGGGCGTGGTGCCTGCGTGGCTGGACATGCCCAGCACTTCACCCACAAAGCGCACGCTGCCGTTGATGGAGGTGACCACGCCCAGCGGAATGTCCAGCTCATTCAACACGGGGCCTTGCTCGATGTGGACTTCCACAAAACCCAAATACTCAGCCGCATTGCGGGTGAGCTTGGGGATGTCACGGAGGTTCAAGCTTGCGTCCTTCATGGCTTGGCGCATCGTGATGCCCTCGGCATCTTGCTGGTCCAACCATTCGGTTTTGAAGTCACCCACCAAAGCGCCAGAGCCCAAAAAGGTGGCTTTGTAGCGTTGGCCTTCTTCTTCGGCAAAGGCCACCACTTCGAGGTTGAAGGGCAGGCGTTGGCCCGCACGGGCCAACTCGCGCACGCAGGCCATGGGCACAAAGATGCCCAAGCGGCCGTCGTATTTGCCGCCGTTGCGCACGGTGTCGTAGTGCGAGCCGGTCATCAAGGTTTTGGCATGGGGTGTGTTGGCTTTGTAGACGCCCACCACGTTGCCCACGGCGTCGATGCGCACCTCGTCAAAGCCGCAGGCCTTCATGCCCAGCTCAATCGTGTGGGCGCATTTCAGGTGTGCGTCGGTGAGGTACGTCACCGTGAGTTCTTCGCGTGCCGCGTGGGGTGCTTTGGGGTTGACCACCCCCACATCACTGAATTGGGCCAGCCATTCGTGCCAGTCCCACACCTCGTGGCCTAACTCGGGTTGATAGCCCAGCTTGTCGTTCAAACGAATCTCCACGATGCGGTGGATGTTGCGCAAACACTCGGCCAGCTCGTAGTCGGGGTGGTTGTGCAGGCGACGCTCAAAGGTGCTGATGATGTGTTGCTTGTTCAAACCCGAGCCACGCGGCCCACGCACGGCCAAGATGAAGGGGAACCCAAACTTGGCGTTGTAGCTCGCGTTGAGCTGCTGGATGTGTGCAAATTCTTCAGGCGTGCAATTGGTCAGGCCAGCTTTGGTTTGTTCATTGGTCGATTCAGCGGTGAGGCTTTGGCTCACCATGGCTTTGCCTGCCAGCTCAGGGTGGGCGCGCACCAAGGCCAGTTGGGCTTCGCGGCCTGCATGGTCAAACGCTTGCACCATGGCGTGCTTCAACGCGGCAGCGGATGCAAAAGGGCGTTCGTCCAAGGCTTGCGCTGCAACCCAGTCGGAGTGCTCGTACAAGCCTGTCAGCAGGGCCGTCGCTTGCGCATGCGGCAAGGTGTTGATTTGGTTTAGTGTGATGTGTTGGGTCATGGTGTGCCTGATTCAGCGTAGGGATGCACTTGTTTCCAGTGGCGCGCAATGTCGATGCGGCGGGCCACCCACACGTGGTCGTGTTGGGCGATATGGTCTAAGAACTTTTGCAGTGCCACGATGCGGCCGGGCTTGCCCAGCAAGCGGCAGTGCATGCCGATGCTCATCATCTTGGGAGCGTTGTCTCCGTTGGGGTCGCCTTCGGCGTAGAGCGTATCAAAGCTGTCACGCAAATACACAAAGAAGTCGTCGGCTTGACTAAAGCCTTGGGGCAGGGCAAAGCGCATGTCGTTGCAGTCGAGTGTGTAGGGCACGACGAGTTGGGGCACCACCTCACCATTGGTTTTTTGGACCTTCATCCAAAAGGGCAGGTCTTCGCCGTAGTAGTCACTGTCGTATGTAAAGCCGCCGTGGTCGGCCACTAGGCGGCGTGTGTTGGGGCTGTCGCGGCCGGTGTACCAGCCTGCACCGTGAATGCTGTTGCCGTGTGTGGTGTTGGTGAGGCGTTCGATGATGTCGATGCCCTTGTGCATGTGCGCGCGTTCGGTGGCTTCGTCGATGGTTTGGTAGTTGATCCAGCGGTAGCCGTGGCACGCAATTTCGTGGCCGAGTTCAACAAACGCAGCGGTGAGTTCGGGGTGGCGCTCCAGCGCCATGCTCACGCCAAACACGGTCAGGGGCAGGCCGCGTTTTTCAAACTCGCGCAAGATGCGCCACACGCCTACGCGTGAGCCGTATTCGTAAATGCCTTCCATGCTCAGGTGGCGGTCGGCAAAGCTGGGTGGGTTGAACATCTCGCTCAAAAACATCTCGCTGCCAGCGTCGCCGTGCAGCGTGGCGTTTTCGCCGCCTTCTTCGTAGTTCAGCACAAATTGCACCGCAATGCAGGCTTGGTTGGGCCATTGCGCGTGTGGCACTTGGCGGCCGTAGCCCACCAAGTCGCGGGGGTAGGCGGCGGTGCTGTCGTAGGTGGCGTTGGGCTTAGGCATGCGAAAACTCCTTAGACTAAAGCCATGGCTATGTCGCTGCTGGGCACTTTGCGGTCGAGGGTGAGGCTCTCTTCCACGTGACGCAGGTGTTCGTCCATCAAACGCACGGCCAGCTTTTCGTCTTTGGCGCTGATGGCTTTCAAAATTTCGGCGTGTTCTTCCACCGAGTGTTCGGCTGCGTTGGTGCTTTGGTACAGCAAGGTGATGAGCGCGCAGCGTGAAATCAGCTCGCTCAAGATTTGCGCCAACACATCGTTGCCCATCAGCTCGGCGATGCGCACATGAAAGTCGCCCAGCAAGTCGGTGCGACCGGGCACGTCACCGCGGCTGACGGCTGCTTTCTCTTCGGCCACGTGTTCTTTGAGGGCTTTGATTTGTGCTGGCGTGGCGCCGCGGACAAAGCTGCGCGTCATCTCGACCTCGATCATGCGGCGCACGGCAAACACTTGACGGGCTTCGTCTGACGAAGGGGTGGCGACAAATGCCCCGCGTGCGGGCTCCATACGGATGAGGCGCTTTTGCACCAACTGGAACAAGGCCTGACGGATGAGGGTGCGCGACACGCCAAAGTGGTCAGCCAGTTTTTGCTCGGCCAGTTTGGTGCCGGGGTGGAGGCGGTGTTCGACGATGGCTTTAGTGAGCGCATCCACAATGCTGAGCGTGGCGGTTGAGTTATCCATGTCGGTACTTCGGAAAATTTGCTGGGGGCCATGATAGACCCAAAAGAAAAATTGTATACACTTTCAGTCGACCAACTCGGTCGCTAACCATTTCGGAGCATTTCATGGGATTAAGCACACACGTTTTAGACACCATGCATGGCGGCCCTGCCGCAGGCATGAAGGTGTCGTTGTTCACCACAGACAACGCTCAAGCCACCTTGGTCAAATCGTTCACACTGAACCCCGATGGCCGCAACCCCGATGGCTTGCTGTATGACAACGACAACTTGAAAAAAGGCACTTACCGTTTGGTGTTTGATGTGAAGGGCTACTTCGCTTCAAAGAACGTGCAGTTGCCAGAGCCCAATTTTCTAAACCAAGTCAGCTTGGACTTTGGCGTGGCCCACACCGACCAGCACTACCACGTGCCTTTGTTGGTGAGCCCTTGGAGTTACTCTACCTATCGCGGGTCTTGATATTTTTGTGCACCAAACAGCATACTTCTCGCGGATTTGGGGTGTAGGTCACTAAAATCTAGGCTCTTCCCCCAGATTGCCACACCCCACCATGACCCAAGTCACCAACACCGTGCGTTTTGTGCTCGACGGCCAAATCGTTGAAGCCCAAGGCGCCCGTCGCACCACCACTGTTCTTGATTACCTGCGCGAGCAGCTCCACCGCACTGGCACCAAAGAGGGCTGCGCCGAAGGTGACTGTGGCGCATGTGTGGTGATGGTGGGTGAACTCAATGCCACAGGCACAGGCGTGGACTATGTGGCCACCAATGCGTGTATTCAGTTGTTGCCTTCGCTCGATGGCAAATCCATCAAGACGGTAGAGAGCTTGAAAAAGGCCGACGGCGCCTTGCACCCCGTGCAAGACGAGATGGTCAAGTGCCACGGCTCGCAGTGCGGCTTTTGCACGCCTGGCATTGTGATGAGCTTGGTGAACTTGGTGCAAACCAACACCTCGCCCGTGCGCCAAGAAATCACCGACGCCCTGAGCGGCAACTTGTGCCGTTGCACCGGCTATGCGCCCATCATCGACGCCGCTGCCAAGGCTTGCCAGAAGAAAGCCGCTTTGAAGGTGGACGACAGCGCCGACTTGCCGCTGCTCCAAGAAATCAAGCGTGCCAGCACACCGACCATGAGTTTGGACGGCGACATCATCGTGCAGCCGGTGGTGCGTACCAAAAAGGGCAACGAGTTTGTCTCTCCCGCCACCTTGGCTGAGGTGTCTGACTATTTGGTCAAGCACCCCACCGCCACACTGCTGGCAGGCAGCACCGAAATCGGTTTGCAAGTAAACAAGCAGTTCGCGCGCCCCGACCACATCATGTACTTGGGCAACGTCAAAGAACTGCGGCAAGTGACCGAAACCGACAAGGCTTGGCGCATTGGCGCTGCGGTGTCATTGACGCAAGTGGAGTCGCTGATCGCCAAGGCCTACCCCGACTTTGCCGAAGTGCTGCGCCGCTTTGGCTCGTCCCCCATCCGCTCCACTGCCACACTGGCGGGCAACATCGCCAACGGCTCACCCATTGGCGACTCCATGCCTTGCTTGCTGGCACTCGGTGCCACCTTGGTATTGCGCCGTGGTGAGAAGACCCGCCACGTGTTGCTGGACAACTTCTACACCGGCATGAAGAAAAACGTGCTCGAAGCGGGTGAGTTCATCGAAGCGGTGGAGTTGCCCAAGCCCGTGGGGGCCCAAGTGTTCCGCGCTCACAAGGTGAGCAAGCGTTTTGAGCAAGACATTTCGGCCACGTGTGCGGCCATCAGCTACACGCTGAAAGATGGCAAGTTGAGCGGCGTGAAGTTGGCCTACAACGGCCTGAGCCCCTTCCCTGCGCGGGCTCCCAAACTCGAAGCTGTGCTGGAAGGCAAGTCACCCGCTGATGTGAAGGCCGCCGACTTAGACGCAGCCATTGCCAGCAGCTTCACCGCCCGCGACGGTTTGCGTGCGACTTGGAGCTATCGCGCTTTGGTGGCGCGTAACCTAGCGCTCGAATTCATTGAAGAACACACTTCGGAGGTGATGTGATGAACGCCCCTGCTGCACACAAAAACTTGTTGCCCACATCGGGCGTTCAGCAAGGCACGAACATCGTTCACGAGTCGGCACATTTGCATGTGACGGGCACTGCCACCTACATCGACGACATCCCTGAGCACGCTGGCACCTTGTATGCCGCACTCATCTTGTCGCCTGTGGCGCATGGCGAGTTGATCGGTGACGGCATTGACCGTGCAGCCATCCTCCAAGAGCACGGCGTGGTGGCGGTCTACACCGCCAAAGACATTCCTGGTGAAAACAACTGCGGCCCCATCGTGCATGACGACCCGTTCCTCGCCGCTGGCAAGGTTGAGTTTGTCGGTCAAGCCGTGGCCGTGGTCGTGGCGCGTGACATGCTCTATGCCCGCGAAGCCGCCCACAAAGCCAAGGTCTTGGTGAAAGAACTCCAGCCTATCCTGACGGTGGAAGAGGCGATGGTGGCCAACAGCTTCATCATGCCGGCCAAAGGCATCACGCGTGGCGACGCTGCGGCGGCCATTGCCAGCGCCCCGCACAAGATCAAGGGCACGACCCGCACCGGCCAGCAAGAGCAGTTTTATCTGGAAGGCCAAATCACCTACGCGGTTCCCAAGGAAGACGGCCAGCTGACGCTGTATGTATCGACCCAGCATCCCGATGGCAACCAGCGCGAAGCGGCCCACGCCCTCAACCTGCACACCAACGATGTGGAGGTGATTTGCCGCCGCATGGGTGGCGGCTTTGGTGGCAAAGAGGGCAATGCCAGCATCTTCAGCCAAAGCGCTGCCTTGGCTGCGTTCAAGCTGCAAAAACCCGTCAAGCTGCGTGTGAACCGCGACGACGACATGACCATCACCGGCAAGCGTCACGACTTCCGCATCGATTACGAAGTGGGCTTTGACGACAACGGCCGCGTCTTGGGCGCTGACATCACGCTCATGTCGCGCTGCGGTTACAGCACCGATTACTCTGGCCCCGTGAACGACCGCGCGTGCTTGCACATCGACAACACCTACCACTTGCCTGCTTTGAAGCTGGTGAGTCACCGCTGCAAAACCAACACCCAAAGCGCCACCGCGTTCCGTGGCTTCGGCGGCCCACAAGGCATGTTCGGCATCGAAACGGTGATGGACGAAATTGCGATGACTTTGGGCAAAGACCCCTTGGAAGTGCGCAAGCTCAACCTCTACAAAGACCCGGCCATCAGCGGCACGCCCGACACCATGACCACCCAATACAACCAGCTCATCGAAGACTGGGTGGGTGACAAGGTGATTGACCAAGTGGAGCGTGAGTCGAAATACGCCGAGCGCCGCGCAGCGGTGCAAGCCTTCAACGCCAAGAGCAAGACCCGCAAGCGCGGCATCGCGCTCGTGCCTTTGAAGTTCGGCATCAGCTTCACCGCCACGCACCTGAACCAAGGCGGCGCGCTGCTGGTGGTGTACATGGACGGCTCGGTCAGCTGCAACCACGGCGGCACCGAAATGGGCCAAGGCCTGAACACCAAGATGGCGCAGGTCTGTGCTGATGGTTTGGGGCTAAGCGTGGACCATGTGCGCATCACCGCCACCGACTCGCAAAAAGTGCCCAATGCGTCGGCCACGTCCGCATCCAGCGGTGCCGACATCAACGGCGCGGCCATCATGAACGCCACCATGCAAATGCGTGAGCGCTTGAAGCCCGTAGCGGCCCGCATGTTGGGTTGCGCTGAAGGCGATGTGACGTTTGCGAACAACGAAGTGCATGGTGGCGGTAAATCCATGCCATGGGCCAAGGTGACCCAGCAAGCGTGGCTCGACCGCGTGGGCCTGTCGGTCACCGGCTTTTACATGACGCCCGAAATTAAATACGACTTCACCACCCTGAACGGCCGTGCCTTCTATTACTACTGCTACGGCGCTGCGGTGAGTGAAGTGGAGATCGACACCCGCACCGGCGAGTGGTGGCTCAAAGCGGTGGACATCGTGCACGACGTGGGCCGCAGCATCAACCCCGCATTGGACAAAGGCCAGATTGAAGGCGCCTACGTGCAAGGCATGGGCTGGCTCACCATGGAAGAGTGTATTTGGGACCTTCGCGGTGACGCGAATGGCAAAGGACGGGGCAAGCTGCTCACGCACGGCCCTAGCACCTACAAAATCCCCGTGGCGGGCGACATCCCTGAACACTTCAAGGTGTCTTTGTTTGACAACCAAAACAACAAGCCCACGCCTTTCAACAGCAAGGCCACGGGTGAACCACCGTTGATGCTGGGCCTGTCTGCCTTCTTCGCCTTGCGCGATGCCGTGGCGGCCAGTGCCAACCACAAAGCCGTGGTGCACTTGGATGCACCGGCCACGCCAGAGGCCATCTTGATGGCGTGTGAAGCAGTGAAAGCGCAAGCGGCAGCAGCTTAAGCGCTGTTTCGTTTCGCTGTATTGTTTTCATCGCTTAAGCCCGCGTGCCACGCCACACTGCTGAGCTGCTGAACCAACTCCAACATGCCGAAGGTGTGTTGGTGTCGGTCGACAGCGTGCAAGGCTCTGGCCCACGCGAGGTGGGCGCGTGGATGGCGGTGTTTGCGCACACCTTGGTCAACACCATCGGTGGTGGCCACTTGGAGTTTCAGGCGATCACGCAAGCGCGCGCTTTGTTGGTGGGTGAAGACCACACCCTCACCACGCGCTATGCCCTAGGCCCCGCGCTAGGCCAGTGCTGCGGAGGCGTGGTGCATTTGAAGTTCGAGCGCATCAGCGCTGCTGACACGCCCGCACTCAAACAACGCTTGTTAGCCAGTGGTCAACCGCTGGTTTTATTTGGTGGCGGCCATGTGGGCCGCGCTTTGGTGAATGTGCTCAGCACCTTGCCCTACAACGTGCAGTGGGTCGACAGTCGCGACGAAATTTTTCCCGCGCATCTGCCACCCAATGTGGTGTGTGAATACTCTGATCCTGTCTACGCGGCGGTGGCTGATTTGCCCAGCGGTGCGAGCGTCCTCATCATGAGCTTCAGCCATGCCGAAGATTTGGACGTGGTGGCTGCATGTCTCAAGCGCCAACGCTTGCAGGGTGATTTGAAATTTGTGGGCTTGATTGGCAGCAAAACCAAATGGGCCACGTTTCAGCACCGCCTTGAGGCCAAGGGCTTCACTGCTGATGAGTTGGCCTTCATCACATGCCCCATTGGTGTGAGTGGCATCTCGGGCAAAGCACCAGAAGTAATTGCGGTGTCGGTGGCGGCGCAGTTGTTGCAGTTGCGCGTTTGAGCGCGATGCCGCCTTGGCATAAAACCAATTTCAGTCCCTCATCACCTCCCGCATCAACCCACGCACCTTGCCCAACAGCGGCGGTTCGGTGCGCGAGGCAATGGTGACCAAGCCAAATCGTGCCTTGGCGTCCAAGGCAGGTGAGACTGGCAGCTCCACCAAATCAGGCGCTGAGGCGCGAATGGCCAGCACCACCGCATCGCTGGTGCGTGCCACATCCAACAGGCTGGAAATTTCTTCACAGCGCAAATTGACCAACTGATCGGGATGGGCGCTAGGCCCAAAGCGTTCCATCAAAATGCGCGCCACTTCATCGCTCAACGGTGTGGAGGCCATGGGGTACTCGCGCAACATGGCAAATGGCACGCTACGCTTTTTGGCCAAGGGATGACCGGGCCGACACATGAAGGCGCCGGCCATTTCTTGCAACGCTTCGACTTTCAAGTCGGCAGAAGGTTGCAGGGATCGGATGTCCAAAATCAAGGCGTCCAGCAAGCGGTCGCGCAGGGCTTGCACCAACAGCGTGGTGCTGCCACGCGAAATATCAATGTGCGCTTGCGGATGTTCGGTGGCCATTAGCAGGAGCAAGGGCGTCATCAACATGGCACCGGGGCCAGAGCCCATGCCCACGCGAAATTGCCCCACCTCACCTTTTTGCAATTGCTGGCTGGTTCGGCGCAACTCGTTAGCCTCATCCACCAAGACGCGGGCGCGCTGCACGATGTGTGCGCCAAAGTTGGTGAGTTCGTTTTTGCGACCCACACGATCGAACAAGGGTTGTCCCAATTCATCTTCTAGTGCTTTGATGCTGCGACTCAACGCAGGTTGCGTGAGATGCAGCTTGCTGGCCGATTGGCTGAACGAGCCATGGCTGGCCAATTCGATCAAATGCCTGAGTTGAACCAAAGTCATGGGTGTTCCAATCTATGCATTAAAGTTATGTTAATTTTTATTCGAATGCATTGGACATTATAAAAACGGTTTTTTACGATGCAGCCATAACAACCACTTTGGAGTCGAGACATGTCAAACCCATTCAATCGCTGGACCGCTTTACTGAGCGGTTTGTTCTTGGCCGGTGCCGTGTGCGCTGATGCCTACCCTAGCAAACCCGTCACGTTGATGGTGCCGTATCCCGCTGGCGGTTTGTCAGACGTGATTGCCCGCACCGTGAACAACACCTTGTCGAAAAACTTTGGACAACCCGTCATCATCGAAAACCTAGGCGGTGCGAGCGGCTCCATTGCTGCGCAAAAAACACTCAACGCCCCCGCTGATGGCCAGATCATTTTTCAGGGCTCGCCCAACGAGCTGATTTTGGCGCCTTTGGCCATCTCGGCTGTCAAATTCAAAAGTGAAGACTTTCGTTTGGTGCAGATGATTGCTACCGCGCAAATCGGGTTTTTGGCACGTAAAGATTTGCCCGTGAACAATGTGGATGAGTTTTTAGACTACGCCCGCAAAGAAGCCAAAGCCGGACGCCCCATCACCTACGCCAGCGTGGGGCCAGGTTCGTTCTACCACCTGTTAGGCGAGCACTTGTCCAAAGTGACCGACATTCCCATGACGCATGTGCCCTACAAAGGTGCCGCACCAGCCAATCAAGATTTGCTAGGGGGTCAGGTGGATATTTTCTTGGCGCCGTTTGGTAAGTCGTATGAAGAGCTGCAAAAGCAAGGCAAGCTCAAAGTGTTGGCCATGCTCAACCGCGATCGCTTGGATTCGGTGAAAGACTACCCCGCCATCAGCGAAAGCAAGGCGTTGAAAAACTTCACTTTCAACATTTGGACGGGCTACTTCGTCAAGAAAGATACTCCAGAGGCCACGGTTCAAACCATCCACAAAGCCATCACCGATGCATTGACCGACCCAGTGGTGCGCAGCGGCCTAGAGGCCAACAGCCAACTGGTGGCCAAGCCGCTGTCTTTGCAAGAGGTGGGCAAAGCGTATGTGGATGGCACGACGCAATTCCGTACCATTGCCAAGTCGATCAACTTGCAGCCTCAGTGACATGACCTACTTGCGTGATGCGCTCACCGACCATGTGGGCGAGTTCATTCAGCTGCGCCGCGACATTCACCGTCACCCTGAGTTAGCGTTTGAAGAACATCGCACCTCTGAGTTGGTGGCCGCCAAGTTAGAGAGCTGGGGCTACACCGTGCATCGCGGTTTGGGCGGCACCGGCGTGGTGGGCACCTTGAAGCGGGGCAGCAGCTCATGCTGCTTGGGCCTGCGTGCGGACATGGATGCCTTGCCCATTCAAGAAGCCACAGGCGCTGAATGGTCCAGCGTCAAGCGGGGCCTCATGCACGCCTGTGGTCACGATGGTCACACCGCCATGCTGTTGGCGGCTGCCAAAACAATCGCCCAGGACCTGATGTTTGACGGCACCTTGAATTTGATTTTTCAACCCGCCGAAGAAGGCGGTGGTGGTGCGGTGCGCATGATGGCCGATGGCTTGTTTGAACACCACCCGTGTGATGCCGTGTTTGCCATGCACAACATGCCGGGCACGCCTGTGGGCCACTTTGTGTTTCGCGACGGCGCGGCGATGGCTTCAAGCGATTACGTCACCCTGCGCGTTCACGGCACGGGCGGGCATGGCGCCATGCCGCACCGCGCGGCTGACCCCTTGGTGGCTGCGGCTTCTATCGTGATGGCTTTGCAAACCGTGGTGTCACGCAACGTCGATCCGCTGCACACCGCCGTGGTTACCGTGGGCGCCTTGCATGCGGGGCAAGCCAACAACGTCATTCCGGCATTGGCGACGTTGGAGCTCAGCGTGCGCTCGCTCGACCCTGAGGTGCGTCGCTTGTTAGAGCAACGCATCAAAGCTTTGGTGGCTGCACAAGCCGAGAGTTTTGGCGTGACCGCTGAGATTGATTGGCGGCCTGGGTATTGCGTGCTGGTGAACTCGGTGGCTGAGACCGACTTTGCACGTCAAGTCGCACTCGATGTGGTGGGGCCAGAGCGCGTCACCTTGCACGGCCCTGCACTCACAGGCAGCGAAGACTTTGCTTTCATGCTGGAAAAAATTCCCGGCAGTTACTTGCTGATTGGCAATGGTGACGGCGACTCTGCGGGCGCATGCATGGTGCACAACCCAGGTTATGACTTCAATGACGACAACATCGCAACGGGTGCGGCCTATTGGGTTGCGCTGGTAGGGCAGTTTTTCGTTCGTTAGAATGATTTGAAATTCAATCGACCTCGTGTCGACGTGTGATCGGGAGAGACTGCCAACGCCAACGTGTGCTGGGCAGCGCCGAAGGAGCAACCGCCCCGGAAACTCTCAGGCAAAAGGACCGGTTACGCGCATTTATCTCTGAAGAGCTGCTGGCGCATTCGTCCGCCAGTGCACCGAAGGAGCAAGCGGTTTGCGTCAGCAACACCGTGAATCTCTCAGGTTCAAACACAGAGGGGGCGCTCTAGGCATGCGGCTTGTGTGCTTGGCGTTCAACCCCTCGACGTTTTTGAAGGCTCATTTCCCATGAAAACAATCGCAGTCATTGGTGGTGGCATCACTGGTGTGACCACCGCCTACGCCTTGGCCAAGCGCGGCTTTGCCGTGACCTTGTTCGAACGTCATCGCTATGCCGCGATGGAAACCTCGTTCGCTAATGGGGGCCAGCTCTCGGCCTCCAACGCCGAGGTGTGGACGCACTGGTCCACCATCCTCAAGGGTTTGAAGTGGATGCTCAAAAGCGATGCACCGCTGTTGGTCAACCCCGCACCGACTTGGCACAAACTGTCTTGGTTTGCCGAGTTCATCGCCGCCATGCCCAATTACGAGCGCAACACCGTCGAGACGGCGCGCATGGCCGTTGCCGCCCGTGAGCATTTGTTTGCCTGGGCCCAGGAAGAGGGCATTGACTTCGACCTGAAGAAAGAAGGCATATTGCACATCTACCGCGACAAAAAGGGCTTTGACCACGCTGGCAAAGTGTCTGAACTGCTCGCCAAAAGCGGCTTGCCACGCCATGCGGTGACACCTGCGGAGATGAAGGCGATTGAGCCCACTTTGGCCGGCACCTATTACGGCGGCTACTTCACCGAGAGCGACTCGACGGGCGACATCCACAAGTTCACTCATGGTTTAGCCGCTGCCGCCGCACGTTTGGGCGTGCGCACTTTGTATGGTCAAGACGTGCAATCTGTCCAGAGCAACGGCGCGCAAGCTGTGGTCACCGTGGCAGAAGCGGAGGGCGCACCCAGCGTGCATACCTTCGACGGCATGGTGGTTTGCGCTGGTGTGGCGAGCCGCGACTTTGCCGCTCAGCTGGGCGACCGCGTGAACATCTACCCCGTCAAAGGTTATTCCATCACCGTCAACTTGAACGATGAAGAAAGCCAAATGGGTGCCCCCCATGTGAGCCTGCTCGACGACGAAACCAAGCTGGTCACCAGCCGTTTGGGCCTCCATCGTTTCCGCGTTGCGGGCACTGCGGAGTTCAACGGTGTTGATCGCGATATTCGCGCGGACCGCATCCGTCCTCTGGTGGCCTGGGTGGAGCAATGCTTCCCACGCATCAACACCCGTTCGGTGGTGCCATGGGCAGGCCTGCGACCCATGATGCCCAACATGATGCCCCGCGTAGGCCGCGGCAAGGCAGCCAACGTGTTCTACAACACGGGCCACGGTCATTTGGGCTGGACGCTCGCGGCCATCACCGCAGACATGCTGGGTCATGTGGTGGCCGAGTCCCCATGTCGTGCCTAGGTACGCCCCAGCTTGCAAACCGTTTGATGTCTGCTTGGGTCAGACCACGCCACGGCGTGGGTCTTTCAGGGTTTGTCCGCGACTTGCTACGCACTCACAGCGACAAACCTTGTATACACTTCGTGCCACCTGTCGCAGCGGAGCAGGGCAGCTTCAGCCCTTGTTCGCGACCCTCATGCCGTTCACAGCGCCCGCAGTGGTGAACGGCAACTTTGTATCAAGTCACTGAGGTCTCGACATGGACACCTATTTCTTAGACTGGGCCAACTTGCTGTTGCGCTGGGTACACGTCATCACCGCCATCGCGTGGATTGGATCCTCGTTCTACTTTGTCTTCTTAGACAACAACCTCATCAAACCCAACTCGCCTGACCTGCTCGAAAAAGGCGTGGACGGCGCGATGTGGGCCGTCCACGGCGGTGGTTTTTACAACCCGCAAAAGTACATGGTGGCGCCGAAGAAGATTCACACCAAGCTGCACTGGTTCTACTGGGAAAGCTATTCCACCTGGCTCACCGGGTTTGGTTTGTTCACTGTGCTCTACCTGTGGAATGCGGGCACGTTTTTGATCGACAAGTCACTGATGGACTGGTCACCCGCAGCAGCCATCACCGCAGCACTCAGCCTCTTGGTGGCGTTCTGGTTGATTTACGACACCGTGTGTCGCGTGTTTGGCTTTCGTGAAAACGGCGAACGTACGGTGGCAGCGGTGATGATCGTGGTGGTGGCGTTTGCCTCGTGGTTGTCGTGCCAGTTGTTTGCTGGTCGTGCCGCCTTTTTGTTGGTGGGCGCGATGATTGCCACGTCGATGAGTGCCAACGTGTTCTTCTGGATCATCCCAGGCCAGCGCAAGGTCGTGGATGCCATGACTTCGGGCATGGCAATGGACCCCAAAGAGCTGGCCACCCACGGCAAGCGCGGCAAGCAGCGCAGCTTGCACAACACCTACTTCACATTGCCCGTCATCTTTGCGATGCTGAGCAACCACTACAGCTTCCTCTACACCCACGAAAACCACTGGGTCATTTTGGTGATGATGATGTTGGCTGGCGCCTTGATTCGCCAGTTCTTCGTGCAACGCCACGGCTACCACTTAGGCCGCGCCAAGAATCCGCTGCCGTTTGCCATTGCTGGCGTGGTGATATTGCTCAGCGTGATTGTGTGGATACGCCCAGCACCTCCTGTGGCTTCTGCTACGACTGCCAACACGGCACCTGTGAGCTACGCCGAAGTCAGCCAAGTGCTTGCCCAGCGCTGCTACATGTGCCATGGCGAACAAGTGCAGATGAAAAACGTGCGCTTTGACACGCCAGAAGGTGTGAAGCAGCACGCCTTGGGCATTTACCAACAAGCCGTGGTCACCAAGCAGATGCCCATGAACAATGCCACAGGCATCACCGACGATGAGCGTGCGTTGATCAAGCACTGGTACGAAGCTGGCGCAGCTCTGAAATAAGCAGCCACTGCGTTGAAGCAACGCATGAGGTGTCTTGAGGTCGCTGGCTATACTGCCGCGACTTTGTTCACCTCTGAGATCTCCTTATGAAATTACGTCTGCTCTGGGTCTTGGCTGGTTCGCTGATGGGGGCCACCACGCAAGCAGGCGAGGTCATGGTGGCCGTCGCTGCCAACTTCACCGCCCCCATGCAAAAAATCGCCCAAGCATTTGAGCAAGACACGGGGCACAAAGCCCATTTGGCCTTTGGTGCAACGGGTAAGTTCTACGCGCAAATCAAAAACGGTGCGCCGTTTGCCGTGTTGCTGGCCGCTGACGATGAAACCCCCGCACGTTTAGAAAAAGAAGGCCTTGCCATTGCAGGCACGCGCTTCACCTACGCCACGGGTCGTTTGGCGTTGTGGAGCAAAAGCCCCAGCTTGGTCGATGACAAAGGTGAAGTGCTGCGCAGCCCCAACCTAGACAAGCTCGGCATTCACAAGATGGCGATAGCCGACCCCAAGATCGCGCCCTATGGTGTGGCGGCGATGGAGGTCCTCAACAAGATGGGCGTGCAAGCCAACGTGGCACCGAAGCTCGTGCAAGGCGAAAGCATTGGCCAAACCTACCAGTTCGTCAGCACTGAAAACGCGCAGCTGGGCTTTGTGGCGATGTCGCAAATCTCATTCGAGGGCTGCGTCACCCAAGGCTCGGCGTGGGTGGTGCCGCAAAGCCTGTACACGCCCTTGAAGCAAGAGGCTGTGTTGCTCAACCACGGCAAAGACAACGCTGCCGCACACGCGCTGCTGAAATACCTGCAAGGCGACAAAGCCAGAACCCTCATTCGCCAGTACGGCTACACCGCAGGCGATGGCCGCAGCCAGTAAAGTCAGCCCATGAACTTGAGCGCCGAAGATTTCCAAGCCATCGCCTTGACCCTGCAACTCGCCAGCGTCACCACGGTGCTGCTGCTGTTGCTCGCCACGCCTGTGGCGTGGTGGCTGGCGCACACGCATTCGGCTTGGCGCGCGCCTGTCGCCTCACTCGTCGCGCTGCCTTTGGTGTTGCCGCCTACGGTGCTGGGTTTTTATTTGCTCATTGCCTTGGGTCCCAACGGTCCGGTTGGCCAGTTCACGCAATGGGCGGGCTGGGGCACGTTGGCGTTTAGCTTTTGGGGCTTGGTGTTGGGTTCGGTCATTTACTCGCTGCCGTTTGCGGTGCAGCCACTCGTCAACGCATTTGAGGCCATGGGCCCGCGCCCTATGGAAGTAGCCGCCACTTTGCGAGCCAGCCAGTGGGATGCGTTCTTCACCGTAGCCCTACCTTTGGCCAAGCCCGGCTTTGTGATGGCCGCGATGTTGAGCTTTGCGCACACGGTGGGTGAGTTTGGTGTGGTGCTGATGATTGGCGGCAACATCCCCGACACAACGCGCGTCGTGTCTACCCAAATTTATGGTCATGTCGAGGCGATGGCATATTCACAAGCCCACGGCTTGGCGGGTGTGATGTTGGTGTTCTCGTTTGTGGTGTTGCTGGGTTTGTCGTGGTTTAACCGCCGCCCTAACCGTCACTCCATTCGGCGTCAAAAGGCGGGCGCATGAGCATCCACTTGCAGCTTGGCCTCTCACGCGCCGACTTTGATCTGTCGGTCGATGTGCAGTTGCCCGCGCATGGCATCACCGTGGTCTACGGCCCTTCGGGCTGCGGCAAAACCACCTTGCTGCGTTGCGTGGCCGGGCTAGAACCCTCAGCGCGTGGCGTGGTGCAACTGGGCCATGAGGTGTGGCAAAACGATGCAAAAAATGGTGGAAGCGGCGTGCGTCTGCCCACGCACCAACGCGCCTTGGGCTATGTGTTTCAAGAAGCCTCGTTGTTTGATCATTTGGATGTGACGGGCAACTTGGCCTATGGCCACCAACGTGCTGAGAAAAACAGTCGCAACGCCATGAGCAGAGCGGTGCAACAACAAGCCACAGAGCTGCTGGGGATTGGCCACTTGCTCAAGCGCCGCAGCCACGATCTGTCGGGGGGGGAGCGTCAACGCGTGGCCATTGCCCGTGCTTTGGTCACGCAGCCGCGCTTGCTGTTGCTCGACGAACCCTTGGCCGCACTCGACCACGCCCGCCGGCAAGACGTGTTGCCGTGGTTAGAAAAATTGCGCGATGACCTGAACATCCCCATGCTCTACGTCACCCACGCGGTGGACGAAGTGGCCCGCTTGGCTGACACGCTGGTGGTGATGAACGAAGGCCGCGTGCAAGCCAACGGCCCCGTGGCCGACGTGCTGACCCAAGCCAACCTGCCTGTCGTGCTGGGGGAGGGTGCAGGGGCATTGCTCACAGGCATCGTGCTCAACATCGACACCCAATGGCATTTGGCCCAAGTCGGCTTTGCCGGTGGTGCGCTGTGGGTGCACGGCAGTGGCTTGGCCGTGGGCCAAACCGTGCGCTTGCGCGTGCTGGCCCGCGACGTGAGCGTGACTTTGCACGAAGCCACACACACCAGCATTCAAAACCACGTGCCCTGCGTGGTGGACGCCATCACGCCTGAGGTGCACCCAGCACAAATGCTGCTGCGCTTGCGCTGTGGCGACACCGTGCTGCTAGCGCGCGTCACGGCGCGTGGCGTGCATGAGCTGGGGTTGCATGTGGGCATGCAGGTGTGGGCGCAGGTGAAGTCGGTGGCGCTCGTGAAGTGAAGCGTTAAATGCCAGCGACGATGACGTCCATCGCCGCAATTAATTCGCTGGCATGTACCGCCACATTGCCCACGATTTGGCGCAAGCTGCGTGTGGGCAGAGGCGCTGTGTAGTGGGCTAATGCGCGAAGGCGCTGGCCGTTCACGATGACGAGAGGGCAGAGTTTGTCGGGGGACTTGCCTGCAAACTTCATGGTGGCGAGTGGCATCACCATGCGGGTGGCCAGTGCCTCTAGCAAATCGCTTTGCACCACCACGACATAGGGAATGCCATGTGCAGCGCTCTCGCTGGGGTTGGCGTAAACGTCAAACTGAGCCACGGCGGTTTACCAAGGGCGCAAGTCCGAGCCAGGGACGCCTTGCTTTTCTACCCACGTGTTTTGCGCAGCAATCCACTTGCCAAACTCGGCTTCAAACTTCTTTTTGCGAGAGGCCAAGCTGACGTTGTTTTGGTTGGCTTGCAAGGCCCGGTATTGGTCAGCCGACATGATGACAGTATCAATTTGCCCCGCTTTTTCTACAAACACGGGCTCGCGCTTGGCGAGGGCGCAAATGCTGCCAAAACGGTTCTTGGCCTCGGTGGCTGTGATTTGCATGGCGTGCTCCTAGTGTTTAGTCATTTTAGCTAAAGGGTTGCGTTTGGCTACAAGCCTCAAAACCACCACGCCTACCGACGCGGGAATGGGGAATGAACAACAAACCCAAGTGCTGCAGAACGCTGCCGCCCACCCAATCAATCGACGCAGGCACGTGGCCGCGCACGCTGAGATACGCCAACAACAACACCAAGCCCAACACAGGGCCGGGGATAAAGGGCAGGGCGAACTTAGACACCAGTTCGCCGAGGGTTTGGAAGATGAAGAGTTGGACAAGGCCTTGGATCATGGTGTGAGTTTAGAGAACAGTTGCGACACCCGTATTCAATAAATTTTTCACTTGATTTTTCGCATTCATTCATCACCTCTTAAATGGCGGATTCAAGGACGAAGTGCAACAAAGATGAACTGGTTATAGGTGGCTGAGGATGCGAGAGCATCATGGCCGCTTTAACAGCCAAGTCGAAGTTGCCCAATGTACAAGCACCTCAGCCGAGAAGAACGATACCAAATC
>NZ_JAVKLW010000030.1:0-11488 GCF_031538885.1 Limnohabitans sp. | reverse complement strand
TTTGGTATCGTTCTTCTCGGCTGAGGTGCTTGTACATTGGGCAACTTCGACTTGGCGGTTAAAGCGGCCATGATGCTCTCGCATCCTCAGCCACCTATAACCAGTTCATCTTTGTTGCACTTCGTCCTTGAATCCGCCGCTATTTATTTGGGACTTTGACATCTCGTATGCAATTGGGTATGCAATCGGGCTCTATGTTTGCAAGACAATCCGTGTCCTCCCGTGTAACGCGTGGGCAATCCTTGCCCACACATGTTTTCAAAGGCCACACCGTGAACCCTTCTCTTGCCTCCACCCTGCGCAGCGCCGCCCTCGCTTTGAGCGTGGTGGCCTTGCCCGTCTTTCCCGCCTTGGCTCAAAACCTCATCAAGATTGGTGAGATCAACAGCTACAAGGCTCAGCCCGCCTTCCTCGACCCCTACAAAAAGGGTATGGAATTGGCGGTAGAAGAAATCAACGCTGCGGGTGGCGTGAACGGCAAGAAGCTGCAACTCATCACGCGTGACGACAACGCCTCACCCGGCGATGCCGTGCGTGCCGCCGAAGAACTGCTGAGCCGCGAAAAAGTGGATGTGCTCGCAGGCGCTTTCCTGTCGCACATTGGTTTGGCGCTGGGCGACTTTGCCAAACAACGCAAAGTGTTCTTTCTCGCAGGCGAGCCACTGACCGACAAAATGGTCTGGCAAAACGGCAACCGCTACACCTACCGCCTGCGCGCCAGCACCTACATGCAAGTGGCGATGCTGGTGCCCGAAGCGGCCAAGCTCAAGAAAAAACGCTGGGCCGTGGTGTACCCCAATTACGAATATGGCCAGTCGGCGGCGGCCACCTTCAAGCAACTGCTGAAAGCGGCACAACCGGATGTGGAGTTTGTCGCCGAGCAAGCACCCGCGCTGGGCAAGATTGACGCAGGCTCGGTCACGCAAGCCATCGCGGACGCCAAACCCGATGCCATCTTCAACGTGTTGTTTGCCACCGACCTCGCCAAGTTTGTGCGCGAAGGCAACACACGCGGGGTGTTCCAAGGCCGTGAGGTGGTGAGCTTGCTCACCGGCGAGCCCGAGTATTTGGAGCCACTGAAAGACGAAACGCCCAATGGCTGGATCGTCACGGGCTACCCTTGGTACGGTGTGCAAACGCCTGAGCACAAAGCCTTTTACTTGGCCTACCACCGCAAATACAACGACCACCCGCGCTTGGGCTCGGTCGTGGGCTACAGCATGATTCAGGCTTTGGCTGCAGGCATCGCACGCGCCAAAAGCACAGACAGCGAAAAGCTGGTCACTGCTTTCAGCGGTTTGAAATTCAGTACGCCATATGGCCCTGTGATGTTCCGCAAACAAGACAACCAGTCCACCATGGGCGCATTTTTGGGCCGCACCAAAAACGATGGCGGCAAAGGCGTGTTGGTAGACTACCGCTACATCGACGGGGCCTCTGTGCAACCCAGCGATGACGTTGTGAAAAAACTCAGACCAAGCAATTAATCGCCTTCTAAACCCAACCCACAACGCCCGCCTTTTGCGGGCGTTTTAATTTCAAGCCTCAACCACCATGGACACCGCCAGCTTTTTTGTGCAAACCCTCAACGGGTTGGCCGCTGCCTCGTCTTTGTTTTTGGTGGCTGCAGGGTTGTCGCTCATTTTTGGGGTGACGCGCATCGTCAACTTTGCCCATGGTTCGTTCTTCATGCTCGGTGTGTATGTGGCGTACTCGCTCGTGTCACATGCGGCGCCTGCTGTGTCAGCAGTTTTGAGCGGTGTGTTGGGTGAGGCGGCCAGTCAAACCGCTGCCTACTTTTTGTTGTTGCTTTGCGCAGCGCTCATCACGGGCGTGTTGGGTGCGTTGGTGGAAGTGTTGTTGCTGCGGCGCATTTACAAAGCGCCTGAGTTGTTTCAATTGCTCGCCACCTTTGCCTTGGTGCTGGTCATGCAAGACGGCACGTTGTGGCTGTGGGGCGCAGATGATTTGCTGGGACCACGCGCACCCGGTCTGAGCGGCGCAGTGGGTATCTTGGGTCGTCGTTTTCCCACCTATGACTTATTCCTCATCGCCATGGGCCCGCTGGTGTTGGCGCTGCTGTGGTGGTGTTTGCAACGCACACGTTTTGGTGTGTTGGTGCGCGCCGCCACGCAAGACCGCGAGATGCTGGGCGCTTTGGGCGTGAACCCGCGCCACTTGTTTACCGCCGTGTTTGCATTGGGCTGCGCACTGGCAGGTTTGGGCGGTGCGTTGCAACTGCCACGTGAGCCCGCGCACTTGGGGCTGGACATGGCCACGATTGGCGATGCGTTTGTGGTCGTGGTAGTGGGCGGCATGGGCTCGATTCCCGGCGCGTTTGTGGCAGCTCTGCTGATTGCCGAAATCAAAACGCTGTGCATTGCTGTGGGCACGGTACAAATTTTGGGGGTGTCGTTTGCGTTTTCCAAACTCACCCTCGTGGTGGAGTTTTTGGTGATGGCCGCGGTGTTGATGGTGCGCCCTTGCGGTTTGTTGGGCAAGCCACAAAGCGCACCGCGCACCAACACCGAGCAAGAGGCGCCGTTTGTTTTGGGTGGCGCACGCACGCGGTCGATGTGGCGCATGGTTGCGGCTGCGTTACTCGCACTGCCACTGTTCACGGCGGACTCGCCCTACGCCTTGGTGCTGGGTATTGACTTGGCTATTGCCGCCCTCTTTGCAGCCAGCCTGCACTTCATCATGGGGCCTGCGGGCATGCATTCGTTTGGCCATGCGGCTTACTTTGGTGTGGGCGCGTATGCCGCCGCGCTGCTGGTGTTGCGGGTGGGTGTGCGCAGCGAATGGGCTTTGCTAGTGGCCCCGTTCGTCAGTGCTGTGGTGGCCGCACCCATCGCTTGGTTTGCGATGCGTTTATCGGGCGTGTACTTGGCTATGCTGACCTTGGCGTTTGCGCAAATTGTGTGGTCCATCTGTTTTCAGTGGGACGACTTCACGGGGGGCAGCAACGGCCTCACCGGTGTGTGGCCCAGCGCGTGGTTGCAAGACAAAGCGTCTTATTACTGGCTCACCCTCGCGCTGGTGGCCCTGAGCGTGTATGCCTTGCGTCGTGTGTTGATGTCCCCCTTGGGCTACGCGCTGCGCGCCAGCCGCGACTCGGTGGGTCGCGCTCAAGCGATGGGGCTCAACGTGGGGCTGGTGCAGTGGCTGGGCTTTGTGGTGGCGGCCGGTTTTGCGGGCTTGGCGGGAGCGTTGTTTGCGTTTTCGAAAGGCAGCATCTCACCCGATGTGCTGGGTGTGAGCAAGTCAGTCGATGGCTTGGTGATGGTGCTGCTGGGTGGCGTGCACACGCTGGTGGGGCCACTGGTGGGGGCCGTAACATTCACCGCGCTGCAAGACAGTTTGGCGCGCAGCACCGACTATTGGCGCGCCGTGCTGGGCGGCAGCATGTTGCTGATGGTGCTGGTGTTTCCGCACGGCATTGCGGGGTCGGTGCAAGCGCGGTGGTGGCGTGTGCGCCATACAAAAAGCGCGGCCACCACACACACCACAGGTGTCGCATGACCACACGCCCACCGCATATGCCTCACGTGCTGCACATACCTCATGCACCTCACGCAGATCACGCGCACGGGCATACCGACGAACACACCGACAGGCACACACGCCCACAGGGCAGCCACGCTTTGCTGGAGGTACAGCACTTGCACAAAGCCTTCGGCGGCAACCAAGCTGTGACCGATGTGTCCTTCAGCTTGCAGGCGGGTGAGTTACTGGCCCTCATCGGGCCCAACGGCGCGGGCAAGTCCACCACCTTCAATTTGGTGAACGGTCAGCTTGCGCCAGACAGGGGCGTGATCATGCTCGATGGCGTGTCGCTGCTCGGCTGCAAGCCGCACCAACTTTGGCGCATGGGTGTGAGTCGCACATTTCAAGTGGCACAAACCTTTGGCTCGATGACGGTGGTAGAGAACGTGCAAATGGCTTTGTTGTCTGCCGATGGTGTGTCGCTTTCGCCTTGGCGACGTGCCCCCCATTACCGCCGTGGCGATGCGCTGCAACTGCTCGCACAAGTGCAGCTAGACAGTCAAGCCACGCGTGCTTGCAACGGCCTCGCCTACGGCGATGTGAGGCGCCTTGAACTAGCGATGGCACTGGCTAACGCGCCGCGCTTGCTGCTGATGGACGAGCCCACCGCAGGCATGGCCCCCGATGAACGTCATGCGCTCATGGCACTGACGCGCAGTTTGGTGACCCAACGCGGCGTGGCCGTGCTGTTCACCGAGCACAGCATGGACGTGGTGTTTGAACATGCCGACCACGTGCTGGTGATGGCGCGTGGCGCACTGATCGCGCAAGGCACACCCGCGCAAGTGCAAGCTGACGCGCAAGTGCAAGCGGTGTATTTTGGCAGTGGCAAAACTTTTAACGCGTCCTTTGCGCAGCGGGCCTCAACGGCGACACCTAGCACAACGCATGCAAGCTCAACCACAGGCATACAACGATGACGTACGCCAACACACACCTGGCACCAACAGACGCCACGCCCCTGCTGGAGGTGCAACACCTCAATGCTTGGTACGGCGCAGCGCAAGTGGTGTTCGATGTGCAATTGCAGGTGCAGCGTGGCGAGGTGGTCGCACTCATCGGGCGCAACGGGGCGGGTAAGTCGAGCACGCTCAAAGCCATCATGGGTCTCATGCCACGTCGCACAGGCCGTGTGATGTTTGCAGGATACGACCTCTCGCAGGCCGCGCCTTACCAAGCCGCGCGCGTGGGGCTGGGTTATGTGCCAGAAGACCGCCGCATCTTCACCAACCTCACCGTGTTGGAAAACTTGCAACTCGGTGTTCAGCCTGCGCGTGCATTGGCAGACAGCCAACGGGGTCGTTCTGCACCGTCATGGTCGTTCGAAAAAATATTTACGCTGTTTCCTAATTTGGCCGACATGCAGCAACGCCCCGCCAGCCATATGAGTGGTGGCGAACAGCAAATGCTGACGGTGGCACGCACGCTGATGGGCAACCCATGGATGGTCTTGCTCGACGAACCGTCTGAAGGTGTCGCTCCCATCATCGTGGAGCAAATGGGTGAGATGGTTGTGTCACTCAAACGCCAAGGCGTGAGTGTGTTGCTGTCCGAGCAAAACACCCACTTTGCACAGTGGGTGAGTGACCGCAGTTACGCCCTAGACCGCGGTGTGCTTCACATGATTTGAGGCCCTGGCTTGCCGCGCTTGACGACATAGCTGGCTTGGGTTTTCAAACCAGGCTCGGTGCCTGCGGGAAACTTGGTGGTGCGAAAGTCGCAACGCACTTCGGCAGGGGTGACAGTGATCAAGCTGTAGCCCCGCTCTTCTGAGCGGTAGTGCAGCAGGTCGGCATTGCTGTCGCGGATCACGGCAGCGGGTTTGTCGCCCAAGCCGCGTGAGGTGATCGAGGTGGTGACAAACTCACTCGCCACGATGGGCGACTGTGGGCTGTTGGGTTCTAGGCGCAAATTGGCAGCCACGTTGCAATGCACATCGCCGCCCAAGGTGACAACGTTTTGCAGCTTGGCATCCACCACCGTTTGCAGCAGTCGCTTACGAGCTTCGGGGTAGCCGTCCCACGCATCGTTCCAGTAGGCGCGGCCTGCGGGTGCAGGCACGCTGGTCGAACTGATTTGTGTGGCTTGGGCCACCAGCTGCCATTGGCGTTTGGATTGACTCAAGCTGTCGGCGAACCAACGCTCTTGTGCGGTGCCCAACATGCTGCGGTTGGGGTCGTTCAACGCATCACACTGCATGACCATGCGGCCACCCCCACGCACAGGGTCGCGGCAGGCTTGGGCGCTGCGGTATTGGCGGCAGTCGAGCGTCCACACATCGGCGAGCTTGCCCCAGCTGAGTTGGTCATACAAACGCATGTTGGCGGGGTTGTTGGCGTCTGGCCCAAGCAACACCGGTTGGTGTTCAAAATACGCTTGATAGGCGGCAGCGCGGCGTAACAGCATGTGCTGCGGGTCGGTGTACTGGCGGTCTTGGTCGTTGGCGTAGTCGTTGACCACTTCGTGGTCGTCCCACATCAGCACCCATGGGTGGGCTGCATGGGCGGCTTGCAACATTGGGTCGCGTTTGTATTGTTCGTAACGCGCGCGGTACTGCGGCAAGGTTTTGGGTTCTTCGCCACTGTGTTTGCGAATGGCGTATTGCGGGTTGCTGCTTTCATAGATGTAGTCGCCCACAAAGAGCACGAAGTCAAGCGGCTGCTTGGCTATCTCTGCGTGGGCCAGGTACTGGCCTTGCTCGTAATGCTGGCAGGAGGCGAGCGCAATGCGCAATTGCCGTACATCGGCATGCCATGCGGGTGCGGTGCGGGTGTGGCCGACCGCGCTGAGGGCTTCGCCTTGACGAAACCGGTACCAGTACTCGGTGCTGGGCTGCAAGTGCTGCACGTGTGCGTGCACGCTGTGGCCGCGTGTGCCGTCTGTGACGATGGCGTTGTGTTGAATGCGGTGTTTGAGTGCGGCATCGGCAAACACTTCGAACTGCACACGCAACGGGCCAGGGTCTGCGGCAGTGAAGGCGCGGTCTTGCTCACTGAACAGCAGGCGTGTCCACAACACCACCGAGTCCGCGCGCGGGCGGCCACTGGCTACACCGAGTGCAAATGGGTTGGTGGCCCACGCAAGTGCTTTGTCTGCGGCGGCGGGACTAGCCACGGCCACCATCCACGGCGCGAGGGCCAGAGCGATCGCGCTGCGTTGCAGGTGTTGGTGAAAGTCGCGACGCTTCATTGGCGCTGCATGCGCTCACTCTTCCAGTACACATCGTCGCCACCGTTCAAGCGGTTGAGCACACGAGAGAGAACAAACATGAGGTCGCTCAAGCGGTTGAGGTATTGCCGAGGGGCATCGCCAATCGCCTCTTCATTGCCCAAGGCCACCACTGCGCGTTCTGCGCGGCGCGCCACGGTACGACACACATGCGCGATCGATGCGCCGCGTGTGCCTGCGGGCAGGATGAACTCTGCGAGTTTGGGCAGTACGCTGTTGTAGGTGTCGAGCGCGCGGTCGAGGGCTTGCACCGCTTCTGCCTTGAGTAACTCAAAACCAGGAATCGACAGCTCCCCGCCGAGGTTGAAGAGCTGGTGCTGGATTTCCACCAACACATCGCGCACATCTTGCGGCATGTCTTCACACAGCAAGACACCGATGTTGGAGTTGAGTTCATCGACCTCGCCCATGGCATGAACGCGCAAGCTGTTTTTGGACACGCGTTGGTTGTTGCCTAAGCCGGTGGTGCCTGCGTCACCTGTGCCGGTGGCGATTTGTGTGAGTCGGTTGCCCATGTGTTTGCCTGTTTGAAAATTGGCGATGCCGTGGTTTTTGAAAGAGCGTGCGGTGCCGTCTGGCGCTGGCTCGCCTAACGATTATTTCAACTTGAGTTTGTCCGCAAGTTTGTTGCTCATTTGCGTCTCTCTTGTTTTCTGCGCCGCGACGGCTTCTCGCTTTTGTTGCTCATTCAACGCCGCCCAATTGCATGCCTCGGAGACATCGGGTTTGAGCAAGCATTTCGCTTGTAGTTGCACAAGCATGAGCTTGAGTTTGGTGGCATAGAGCGAGAGCGATGTTTCTCGCTGATTTTCAGGGATGGCATAGATCATCTCAGCCGTTGTGCGATGAAAACTCATGACGTCAGGCCAGAACTGATGCGGTGCGTCGAATCTGTCTAATCCTTCGAGAAGGGTGTTGTTGGCGGTTTCATATTGCTTCAAGCTATCGCGCTGCAAGATCGCCAGCAAGCGGTAGCTGAGAAAAGAGGTGTCAGGCGCTGCGATGGCTTGTTGCAGATAAGTCGTGCGACGCGCACTTTGCGGCTCAACAGACGCCAACATGGTCAAGGTTGCCGATGTTTTAAAAGGGCGCGGTAGTGCTTCGAGTTGTTTTTTGAGCTGTGCCTGCTCTGCTTTTCGACCTGCGATGGTTGCGTCCAACATTTGGTTGGCCAGCAACACCTCTTTCTCTTCCTGCTTGAATGCGGGCGCATTGCGCACGATGCGCCAGCCGTCTATCCCCTGCGGTGCAGGGCGCTTGCGTACTTGGCCTTCCATGATTTTTTGCAGCCGCATGATGCGCTCTTCGATCGGTGGGTGTTCGTCCATCACCCCCATCGCGTTTTTGCTTTGCGCGGCACCTGAGGGGGCGTCACTGGGGGCGGGCTTGATGCTTTTTTCGATGGATTGAATTCGATCTAAAAACGCACGCATGCTCGCCACATAGGCATAGCCTAGCTTTTGAGTGAGATCAAGAGCAAACGCATCGGCTTCATATTCTTGTTCACGGCTCCAACTGGTCTTGAGTAGACTGCTCCAGCCTTCTCCGAACAAGCCGAGCGCCCAATCGTTGTTGATGCCTTTGCTTTGGGCATATACCGCAGCGGCGGTCGTCACGACATGTACCGCCGTACCGACTTGATTTTTGGTCTTTAAGTGGTCTAACACGATGTGGCCGTATTCATGAGAGAGCAGGGCTGCTAGCTCGGCTTCGGTGTCCATGGTTTTGAGCCATCCGATGTCCACCACGATGATGCCGCTGGGTGTTGTGGCGGCGTTGTAGCCCAGTTTTGGGCGAATCACCACTTTTACAAATCGTGCGGGCTGTGGGCCAGCGTTTTGTATGCGGGATATGAGTTTGTCTAAATAAGCTTGTGCGGTCGGGATATTTGCCAAGCCCAGATCCATGCTGCTGAGGTGTTTCAAAGCCGTTGCTTGCGCCAATTCATCCTCCCGACGCTGACTCTCCAGGGCACGGTCTACCTCCTCTTGGGTTTGCGGTGCGCCAAGCAGCGTGGCATTGCAAGCCGCGAGCAGCATGAGCGCCAAAACCAGGCATGAGGTGTGAAGGAGGCGCATCAGTTGCACCCAGTTGACGCACCTTGCATGGCGGCAACTTTGCTGGGTTTGGAGTTGCTGCTTTTGGCGCACACATAGTCCACGGGTTTTTCAATGCTGACTTCTGCGCCATCAATCCAAAGCGTTTTGCCTGCCACTCGAATTTTTAAAAAATCACCGCTGGCTTCTAGAACTGGCGCAGGAAAAGAAATGTTTTGCACAGGTAGCTTGTCTTGCATCTGTGCGTCGTAGGGTTTGGCATACACGCTCAATGCCGTCACCCCTTTGACAGGGGCCCCCACACGATCGCCCGTTTGAGCGATGGCAGACACATGCAACAGCACAAGCGCTGCCCATCCGATGACCATGCGCTTGCAGCAACGTATTTTCATCCTGCTTCTCCTTCTGGGTGTTTGGCCGCAGAGTTGTGCGACGGCCAATATTTCTCTAAGACTTGGTGTACCTCATGGTCTTGGGTGAATGCCTCTCCCAAGAGACACGTTGCCAATATTACGCCATAGCCAATCACAGAAATATGCATGACATGCTCCATCAATAAGCTCGCAGGCACAGCGAGGAGTAACCCCAGCGCAAAGAAAGAGAGCTTTCTCACCACCTCTTTGACGGCTTTGTAAATCAGCTCCATGGAGCAAGCGATCGCTGGGTTCCAGGGGTGACCTGTGAGTTGCGCTAGCTTTGCGTGACCGCTCCAAGCAAGCGGTGCATTGCACAGCTTTGTGATGCAGGTTTTTAGCTTGCGCATCAAAATGCGCGTGAGATCTAAACACGCCGCCACAGCGCACAAAACCAAAAAGATGATGACGGCTTCCCATGTGTGCCCATACGCCGCACCCATCGAGTCGCGCCGCCAATCAGCGCCGTGGCGGATGAGGTTGTCTGTTGCTTGGGCATGCAAATAAACGCCAGGGATTTCTCCTTGCTGCGGCGTGTTGACAAAGTCGCCCGCATCGAAGGTCGTGCCATACAGCACCACGCGCTGATGCAGCAACGCGGCTTGTGCCTGTGTTTGCTCTGCCGTTTTAGGCGCAGTGAGAGCAAAGGCTTCGATGCTCTCGTGCAGCGGGCACAGGGGCCTGTCGTCAGTCATGCCTGTGAATGGGTGGGCCAAAAAATGTGGCAAAGGCACAAGATCCTGCCATGTTGAGCGGCGGCAGTAATACTGCTGCGCAGCGCTGGGTTGCGGGTGTGCGGCATCGCCGTGGGCTTGCTGTGTGGACGCTTGCCAATCGGGGCCCGTTTCTTGGGTGCCGCCGCCCCAGGTCAGGCCCATCACGGCGTTGTGCTTTTGATTCAGCATCTGTGGCCCACGTATCACGCTGGACAAGGCCAGCGCCGCAGAGGGCATGGGCACGCCACCGACTGGGCTGAACAAGGGGTAGCTCCAGGCAATGTGGTCGATGTCGGAAGGTGTGTACGCCACCGCCACTTTGTCAAAGCACGGCAAGCCTTGGTCGTTGCGCAAAGTTTCTAGCTCTGGGCGCAAGCGCCCTTGGGTTGTTTCATTGCCTGCAGCCAAATAGACAGGGATTCCATCGGCTTGGTAGGCACACAACACCGTTTGCAATTGGCGCAACGATGGGTCGTCACGTGTCGCTTGAAATTGAATGTCCACAAACAATGCCGCAGGTTTGGCTTGACGGATGCGCTCCATCACCCGGGCATGTTGGCCGTAGCTCATGGGCCATGCTGTATGCAAGCGCCCTAGCGTTGACGCCCCCAGATTGACTACCACCGCGCGCTCATGGGGGGCTTGTGCATTTTCTGGTCTGGCATACCAATAGTTGGTGTAGGGGGCGAACATGCGCGCCGCTGTGGTGCGGAACACGTCATGCAACAAGGACGCCTCCATCAAGCACTCAATCACAAAGCCAAAAAAGGCCACAAAGACCACACCAGCTAAAAATTTGCCAAGCTCAAGCCACCGTGGGTTTGCCGCTGTGTTTTTGTTTGCCATCTTTTTTACTTCCCTCGTCTGCGCGTTGATGCTGAATTACAGCGCGGCGAGGCTTAGTTTAAGCGGGCCAATTGTCAGGCTGCCTTTGTGTGGCAGCCCGCGTGATTGGCCCGTGTGGCGCGTGGTTTTTTATTGTTTGCGGCAGGTTGTTAGAGCCTGTCTATTGTCTGTTTCGGCCACAAACAAACTAGAGTTCAAAGGTAGCAAAACTACGCCTGCCCCAGTGGTGTCCACGCTGATACCAAAGCCATTGATAGTGGGCTGTGATTTGTTGTCTGACAAAACCACTTTGTTCCAAAACACGGTCTCGGTTCCGATACTCAACACCAAAACGGGACACATCTTTCGCAGCAATGCGAACAACACACTCGCGCGATACTGGCTTGAAAAAGGCGCAGAGCAAGACTTTCCCATTGCTCAAACCTTGCTCGCTGAAATGCACATGCGCGCTATGGGCGGTAATCGCAATCTCGCCGAGGCCAAGCGTTTGCTGCAACGCGCCATGCGCGCCAATTACACGCGCGTGCAACTGGATTTGGCACAGGCGGATTCAAGGACGAAGTGCAACACGCTTTAACGAGGCATGGAATACCTCGTGAGGTGTCTTGAATCCTAGTCGCTTTCTGGGGCGGTGATTCAATCGGTTTTCAATCATAGTCAATTCCTCATCCGTCACGGTTTC
>NZ_JAVKLW010000029.1:0-6605 GCF_031538885.1 Limnohabitans sp. | reverse complement strand
GCGCCCTCGCTCTGTGCTTTCATCTCTGCACAAATCTCTTTGTACGTGGCTTCGCTGTTGAGCTCCACTGTCAAATCGACCACCGACACATCGCTGGTGGGCACACGAAACGCCATGCCGGTGAGCTTGCCTTTGATTTCTGGAATCACCACGCCCACCGCTTTGGCCGCACCGGTGCTGGAGGGGATGATGTTTTCCAAAATCCCACGGCCCCCGCGCCAGTCTTTGTTGGACGGGCTGTCCACGGTTTTTTGGGTGGCGGTAGTGGCGTGGACGGTGGTCATCAGACCTCGTTTGATGCCCCATTTGTCGTTCAACACCTTGGCAATCGGGGCCAAACAGTTGGTGGTGCATGAGGCGTTGGAGACGATGGTCTGACCCGCATAGCTGAGGTGGTTGACGCCATACACAAACATGGGCGTGTCGTCTTTGGAGGGGGCAGAGAGCAGCACTTTTTTAGCGCCTGCGGCCAAGTGTTTTTGGGCGGTGGCTTGGTCGAGGAACAGGCCGGTGGCTTCCACCACCACATCTGCGCCTATCTCATGCCACTTCAAAGCGGCGGGGTCGCGTTCTTGGGTGAGGCGAATCTTTTTGCCGTTGACAACCAAGTGGCCGTTGTCCACCGACACTTCGCCGGGGAAGCGACCATGCACGCTGTCGAACTTGAGCATGTAGGCCAAGTAGTCGGGCTCCAACAAGTCGTTGATGCCCACGATCTCGATGTCGTGGAAGTTTTGCGTGGCCGCACGCAACACCATGCGCCCGATACGGCCAAAGCCGTTGATGCCGATTTTGATAGTCATGTCATCTCCTTAGACGATCCCATTCTATGAAACTTTGTTACATAATTTCAAGCAGATTGACGTATTTTATTTACCTCGACTGCAAGACGAGCAAAGAAAAAGCGCCCTAGGGCGCCTTCAAAGGGACGAGGCTTGCCTGCCTTACTTTTTCTTCGCCACCACACGAACCATCTCCAAGCACTGCTTGGCATAGCCCCATTCGTTGTCGTACCAAGCCACGATCTTGACGAAGGTTTTATCCAAAGCAATACCGGCTGTGGCGTCAAACACGCTGGCGCATGGCTCGCCACGGAAGTCGGTGGACACTACTTTTTCATCGGTGTAACCCAGCACACCTTTGAGCGCACCTTCGCTTTGCGCTATCATTTCGGCGCAAATTTCGGCGTAGCTGGCCTCGCTGTTCAACTCCACGGTCAAGTCCACCACAGACACGTCAGAGGTAGGTACGCGAAACGCCATGCCCGTGATCTTGCCCTTGATTTCTGGAATCACCATTCCCACCGCCTTGGCGGCACCGGTGCTGGAGGGGATGATGTTTTCCAAAATACTGCGCCCACCGCGCCAGTCTTTGCGTGACGAGCTGTCCACCGTCGCTTGGCTGGCCGTGGCAGCGTGTACGGTGGTCATCAAACCGCGCTTGATGCCCCATTTGTCATTCAACACTTTGACCACCGGAGCCAAGCAGTTGGTGGTGCAAGAGGCGTTGGACACGATGGTCTCGCCCGCGTATTTCTTGTGGTTCACGCCGTACACAAACATGGGAATGCTGTCCTTAGAAGGCGCAGAAATGACCACCTTCTTGGCGCCAGCCGCAATGTGCATTTGGCTGGTGGGTTCGGTCAAGTAGTGGCCCGTGCATTCGAGCACGGTGTGCACACCCATCTCGCCCCATTGCAGGTTGTGTGCGTCGCGCTCGTGGCTGAGTTTGATTTTTTTGCCGTTGACGATGAGCGCGTCTTCGGTGTGCTCCACCGTGCCCTCAAAGCGGCCATGTACGCTGTCGAACTTGAGCATGTAGGCCAAGTAGTCTGCGGGCTTGGGGTCGTTGATGCCCACGATCTGGATGTCGGTGTAGCCGTGCTTGAGCGCAGCGCGCAAAGCTAAGCGACCAATACGGCCGAAACCGTTGATGCCAAGTTTGATGGTCATGTGGAAGCCTTCAAAGGGGAGGTTAAAAACTTTTGCGCGTTCAAGCGTGCTGCTGCAAGACGGTTTGAACCGTGTCGGCCACGTTCTCTGGTGTGAAACCGAAGTGTTTGAACAAAGCAGGAGCAGGGGCCGATTCGCCGTAGGTGTCGATGCCGACCACAGCAGACACGCCGTATTTCCACCAGCTGTCGGTCGAGCCCATTTCCACAGCAATGCGAGGCATGCCCGCGGGCAAGACGGCGGATTTGTAGGTCACGCTTTGGCGGTCAAAGGTGGTGGTGCTGGGCACAGATACCACGCGCACAGCAATCTTGCGTTCGGCTAACAAGGCTTGCGCCTTCATCGCCAATTGCACTTCAGAGCCTGTGGCCAAGATGACGGCTTGCGCTTTTTTCTTGAGACCCACTTCCGAGGGCTCGGCCAACACGTAAGCACCTTTGTTGATCGCGTCTAGGCCAGAGATGTCGCCAGCGGTTTTGTGAGGGGCCGCATCGCCACGCGCTTCACCTTTAGGCAAGTACGGCAAGTTTTGACGGCTCAACAACAGCGCGGTGGGGCGGTTGGTGTTTTGCAGCGCCACCGCCCAAGCCACAGCAGTTTCGGCGGTATCGGCGGGACGCCATACGTCGAGGTTAGGGATCAGGCGCAGCGACGCTGCATGTTCGATGGACTGATGAGTCGGGCCGTCTTCGCCCAAACCGATGGAGTCGTGGGTGAACACATGCACCACGCGTTGCTTCATCAATGCGGCCATGCGAATGGCATTGCGCGAGTAATCGCTGAAAGTGAGGAACGTACCGCCGTAGGGGATGAAACCACCATGCAAGGCCACGCCGTTCATGATGGCGGCCATGCCAAATTCACGCACGCCGTAGTTGATGTGGCGGCCGCCTTGGCCTGCTTCGTTTTTCACCACATGGCCTGCGGCATCAAAACGCAGGTTGGGTGTGGACTTGGTGTTGGTCAGGTTTGAGCCGGTCAAGTCAGCGCTGCCACCCAAGAGTTCGGGCAAGGCGGCGGTGAACGATTCCAACGCCAATTGGCTGGCCTTGCGGCTGGCCGCGGTTTCGGCTTTGGTGTGGGCGCCGATGACGGTGTCGACCACGGTTTGTGCAAAGTTCTTGGGCAACTGGCCCGCCATGCGACGCAGCAGCTCTTTGGCCAAAGCGGGATGCGCGGCTTTGTAGGCGGCGAATGTGGTTTTCCACTCGGCCTCTTGGGCCTTGCCGCGTGAAGCGGCATCCCAATCGGCGTACACCACAGCAGGCACTTCAAATGGGGCGTGGTTCCAGCCAATGGCGGCGCGTGTGAGTGCAATTTCTTCTGCGCCCAAAGGCTCGCCGTGGGCCTTGGCAGTGTCTGCGCGGTTGGGGCTGCCTTTGCCGATGCTGGTTTTGCAGACGATCAAGGTGGGTTTGTCAGTGCTCAGTTTGGCGGTGGCGATGGCTTGGCTCACCACGGCCGCGTTGTGGCCGTCGATGGGGCCAATCACTTGCCAGCCATAGGCCTTGAAGCGCTCGGGCGTGTTGTCGGAAAACCAAGGGGCCACTTGGCCGTCGATGGAAATGCCGTTGTCGTCGTACAAAGCGATCAGTTTGTTCAGTTTCCATGCGCCTGCGAGGGAGCAAGCTTCGTGGCTGATGCCTTCCATCAAGCAGCCATCGCCCATGAAGGCGTAGGTGTGGTGGTCCACGACCTCATGGCCTTCGCGGTTGAACTCGGAGGCCAACAGCTTTTCAGCCAGCGCCATGCCCACCGCATTGGTGATGCCTTGGCCCAAGGGGCCGGTCGTGGTCTCCACGCCAGGCGTCACGCCTACTTCGGGGTGACCGGCGGTTTTGCTGTGCAGCACGCGGAAGCTTTTCAACTCGTTCATCGGTAAGTCGTAGCCCGTGAGGTGCAGCAGTGCGTAAATCAGCATCGAGCCGTGTCCGTTGGACAGGACAAAACGGTCGCGGTTTAACCAATGTGGGTTCTTGGGGTTGTGACGCAGATGCTCGCCCCACAAGGCGACGGCCATGTCGGCCATGCCCATCGGCGCGCCGGGGTGTCCTGAGTTGGCAAGTTGTACAGCGTCCATTGCCAAGGCGCGAATTGCGCTGGCCATTTGTTGGGTGTTTGCCATGTCAGGCGGCTCCGGTGGGTGTGAGGGAAAACCACGATTTTAGCGAGCCTGCCTACCCCAGCCTGACCACACAGAACCGTTGTTTGGACAAATATGCGCCACTGACGGCTGGCTACACTGCGGCGTGATGACAAAAAGCTTCATTTCAACCCCTTCCAAGCCCTTGGCTACCGCGCTTCTTTTGGCCGCAGGCCGTGGCGAGCGCATGCGCCCGCTGACCGACCTCACCCCCAAACCTTTGCTGTCGGTGCGTGGTCAACGCCTGATCCAGTGGGCCATGCAAGGTTTGCAGCGAGGCGGCGTTAAAAACTTGGTCATCAATACCGCTTGGTTAGGTGAGCAGATCCCGCAGCACTTTGGTGGTGTGCTGGTCACCGCAGGCCAAGGCCCTATGCACTTGCATTATTCGCAAGAGGGGGTGGACTTCGGTGCTGCGCTGGAAACCGCTGGCGGCATCGTCCGCGCATTGCCGTTGCTGGCCGATGTGTTTTGGGTGGCTGCTGGCGATGTGTTTGTCCCAGACTTTGTGTTTGCGCCTGAGGCTTATGCGCGCTTTGAATCGAGCCCACAGTTGGCGCACATTTGGTTGGTGCCCAATCCTGCGCACAACCTTGACGGTGACTTTGGTTTGTCGGCGGATGGGCTGGCGCCCAACCTGCCCAAGCTGGAAAGCACGACGGCGCATGGTGGGGCGCTTTCAAATACCCTCACCACAGGGCCAACCAGCCAACTACCGCGCTACACCTTCAGCACCATCGCCTTGTACAAACGCGCGTTCTTTGAGGCGACTTGGTGCAACATTCCAGCCGGCAACCCCGCTGGCGTGAAAGCCCCGCTGGCCGCGATGTTGCGTGCCGCCATGGACAATGATGCGGTGAGCGCTTCGCTCTACACCGGCGCATGGACCGATGTGGGCACGCCCGAGCGGTTGGCGGCGTTGAATGCAATACCTGCGCCTTAAGCCCGCTACTTTTTCAAACTGAGTTCGCCATGACCCAAGCCTCTGCTTCTTTCTACGCACAACGCCGTGCCCGTTTGGCCGCCCAGTTGGGCGACGGTGGCGTGGCCATCATCCCCACCGCGCCCGAGCATGCGCGTAACCGCGACAGCGACTTTCCGTATCGCCACGACAGCTATTTTTATTACCTGACGGGCTTCACCGAACCCCATGCGTGGTTGGTCCTCGATGCCACAGGCCGCAGCACCTTGTTTTGCCAGCCCAAAGATTTGGAACGCGAAATTTGGGATGGTTTTCGGCTAGGGCCAGATGCTGCCGCCGCGGCACTGGGCGTCAACGCGGCGGCGTCGGTGGCCGAGCTGGACCAACAGCTGCCCAAGCTGCTGGAAAACCAACATACGGTGTGGTACCCGTTTGCCACGCACAAAGGGCTGGAAACGCGGGTAGATGGTTGGCTCAATGCCGTGCGTGCCCGTGTGCGCTTGGGGGCGCAGTGCCCCGCACAGCAACGCGATGCGTGCGGCCCCTTGGATGAAATGCGCCTCATCAAAGACGCGTACGAGCAAGACGTGATGCGCCGCGCCTGTGCCATCAGCGCCCGCGCGCACATCCGTGCCATGCAAACCAGCGCCCGCATGTTGCGGGCGGGCCAAGACGTGCGCGAGTACCACTTGGATGCCGAGTTGCTGCACGAGTTTCGACTGCACGGCTCACAGTTCCCGGCCTACACCTCCATCGTGGCCGCTGGTGCCAACGCGTGCGTGTTGCATTACCGCGCCGACGTCGCGCCTGTGCGCGAGGGCGAGTTGGTGTTGATCGATGCCGGCTGCGAGTTGGATGGTTATGCGAGCGACATCACCCGCACCTTCCCCGCCAACGGCAAATTCACTGGCCCGCAGCGCGACCTCTACAACTTGGCGCTGGCCAGTCAAGACGCGGCTGTGGCTGCGACCAAGGCGGGCGCGCGCTTCACCGATCCACACGAAGCTACGGTGCAAGTGCTGGCGCAAGGCTTGTTAGACCTTGGGCTTTTGAGCCAAGCCAAGCACGGCAACGCGCAAGACGTGATCGAAAAACGCGCTTACTTTCCGTTCTACATGCACCGCACGGGACACTGGCTGGGCATGGACGTACATGACTGCGGCAGCTATGTGGAGCCTACGGAGTTGGGTCAAACCAGCGAGCGCAAAGACCCGTTGTCGGGCGAAACCATCCTCAACCGCCCGAGCCGAATCTTGCGCGAAGGCATGGTGCTCACCATCGAGCCGGGCTTGTACGTGCGTCCCGCTGTCGATGTGCCAGAGGCGTTTTGGAACATTGGCATTCGCATTGAGGACGACGCCATCGTGACCTCAGTGGGCTGTGAGTTGATTTCTCGTGGCGTGCCTGTTATTGCAGACGAGATTGAGGCGTTGATGCGCGCTTAGAGACCTAGGGAAGGTCTGCACAACGCATGAATTTGTAGCGTGACTTGTTACGGACTTCACGATGTGCAATTGTGTGCGTCGATAGCACGATTTTTCGGCGTAAGAGACCCATTTCGTCATCCCACCTTTGCCCTCAGGCCCCT
>NZ_JAVKLW010000028.1:0-1629 GCF_031538885.1 Limnohabitans sp. | reverse complement strand
CATCCCCACCGACGTGGTGACCGCCAAAACTTTTGCGGCAGATGCCGTGGCCACCGTGAAGAAAGCCACCGAGGTGGCCGACGATGACATGATTTTGGACATCGGCCCAGAGACCGCAGCCAAGCTGGCTGCGCAACTCAAGCAAGCGGGCACGGTTGTGTGGAACGGTCCTGTGGGTGTGTTTGAGTTTGCGGCGTTTGAAAACGGCACCCAAACCATTGCCCACGCCATTGCCGAATCCAGCGCGTTCAGCATTGCAGGCGGTGGCGACACCTTGGCCGCGATTGCCAAGTACGGCATTGAAAAGCAAGTGGGCTATATCTCTACAGGTGGCGGCGCTTTCTTGGAAGTGTTGGAAGGCAAGACCTTGCCTGCGTTTGAAATTTTGATGCGACGCGCTTCAACGGACTGAAGCTGACTGCGCACACCCATTCACAACCAACACAGGAGAATTTTCATGGCCCTGGTTTCATTGCGCCAAGTTTTAGATCACGCCGCCGAGCATGGCTACGGCGTGCCCGCGTTCAACGTGAACAACCTTGAACAAGTTCAAGCCATCATGCAGGCAGCACAAGCCACAGACAGTCCGGTGATTTTGCAAGCCTCTGCGGGTGCGCGTCAGTACGCAGGCGAGGCTTATTTGCGCCACCTCGTGCTGGCCGCCATCGAGACCCACCCCGACTTGCCCGTGGTCTTGCACCAAGACCACGGGGCCTCGCCCGCACAGTGTCAGCAGTCCATTCGCTCTGGTTTTTCCAGTGTGATGATGGATGGGTCGTTGATGGCCGATGCCAAAACGCCAGCCAGCTACGCGTACAACGTGGAAGTCACGCGCCAAGTGTGTGACATGGCCCACGTGGTGGGGGTGTCGGTGGAAGGGGAGTTGGGCTGCTTGGGCTCGCTCGAAACAGGCGAGGCGGGTGAGGAAGATGGCGTGGGCGCCGAAGGCATTTTGAGCCACGACCAAATGCTGACAGACCCTGAGCAGGCCAAGGACTTTGTGGCGCAAACCGGGGTGGATGCCTTGGCGATTGCGATTGGCACCAGCCACGGTGCCTACAAATTCACACGCCCACCCTCGGGCGATATTTTGGCGATTGACCGCATTGCGGCCATCCGTGCGGCGGTGCCCAACACCCATTTGGTGATGCACGGCAGTTCAAGCGTGCCGCAAGAATGGTTGGAGATTATTCGCCAATACGGCGGCAGCATCAAGCAAACCTATGGCGTGCCTGTGGAAGAAATTGTGCGTGGCATCCAAAGCGGTGTTCGAAAAATCAACATCGATACCGACATCCGCCTCGCCATGACAGGTGCCATGCGGCAGTTGTTTGCGCAGCAACCCAGCGAGTTTGACCCACGAAAAGCCCTGAAAGCTGCGCGGCAAGCCGCGCAAGGGATTTGTGAAGCCCGCTTTCACGCCTTTGGGTGTGCGGGCCAGGCTTCCAAAATCAAACCCATCGCGCTAGAGGCGATGGTCAAGCGCTACGCATGAGTGGGATTGACCTTACCCCTGAAAAACGTACTCCTTAGCTGATAGGTAAAAATCAGTTTTAGGAGAGAGAAATGAGCGATTCGATACGACGGGCGCGGTACACACTGGAATTCAAGCTGGAGGCCGTCAGGCTG
>NZ_JAVKLW010000027.1:0-9798 GCF_031538885.1 Limnohabitans sp. | reverse complement strand
TGGTATCGTTCTTCTCGGCTGAGGTGCTTGTACATTGGGCAACTTCGACTTGGCGGTTAAAGCGGCCATGATGCTCTCGCATCCTCAGCCACCTATAACCAGTTCATCTTTGTTGCACTTCGTCCTTGAATCCGCCAATTTAAAAGACGGCCATCCTTTTTACGAATATAAAATAAAAAGACTTCTTTCTGACGTTGCTTTAGGCATGATGCCTTCAAAAGTTTGGGGCGGCAGGCTTGATGCGACGGGTGGTTATTTGGTTGTGAAGGAGGATGGGGATGTTTTGTGTTACCACATTTACAGCCGAAATGAGTTTGAAAGTTATCTGTTTGCAAATACGAAGCTAGAAACTGCGAGCAGTACAAGACATGGATTTGGGGTTGTTTACAAAGAAGGTCGGCAACTTTATTTCAAATTAAACCTGCAAATGCGATTCCTCTAAAAATGCCATCAACTTTGCGCGTCATCTTCGCTGGCACCCCTGAGTTTGCAGCCACGGCCTTGGCGCAAATTTTGGCCGCAGGCCACACCGCGCCCTTGGTGCTGACGCAGCCCGATCGCCCAGCGGGTCGCGGCATGAGGCTGCAAGCTTCTGCCGTCAAACAGTTGGCGCTGCAACATCACATACCCGTTGCCCAGCCTTTGAGCTTGCGCCTAGACGGCAAATACCCAGACGATGCAGCCGCGGCACACGCCGCGATTGCCGAAGCGAAGGCTGATGTGATGGTGGTGGCTGCCTATGGCCTCATCTTGCCGCAGTGGACATTGAGCACCCCGCGTTTGGGCTGCCTCAACATTCACGCATCGCTCTTGCCACGCTGGCGCGGTGCTGCGCCGATTCACCGTTCCATCGAGGCGGGTGACGCGCAAACCGGCGTGGTCATCATGCAAATGGACGCGGGCCTAGATACTGGTGAGATGCTGCTGACGGGTGTGGTGGACATTGCCCCTGACGACACCACCGCCAGTCTGCACGACCGCTTGGCAGACCTCGGTGGTGCGCTGGTGGTGCGCGCTTTGGCAGACGCGCAAGCGGGCAAGTTGCAGCCTGTGAAGCAGCCTGAAGCGGGCATCACCTACGCTCACAAAATCGAGAAAAACGAAGCCGCGGTGGACTGGCAACAATCCGCTGCAACCATTGCTCGCCGTGTGCGTGCGTTCAACCCCTTCCCCGCCGCATCGGCGCAACTGGGCGCAGACACCATCAAACTGTGGCGCGCCACGGTGGAGGCCTCCATTCACAACGCCAAGCCCGGCACGGTGTTGAGTGCGGACGCACATGGTGTGCGGGTGGCCTGCGGCGAAGGCGTGCTGTGCGTGACCGAGCTGCAACGCGCCGGTGGCAAACGCTTGAACGCTGCTGACTTTTTACATGGCTTCGCACTCACCCCCGGCCAATGCTTTGAGCCCCACCACACACACAAAGACACTTGATGTTTTGGCAAAGCAGACTCCAGCAACACCCTGAGTTTCGGCTCGGCGCACAACACTACGCGCAACAAGCGCTGGGCCAAGTGGCTTGATGACGGGCGTGGCGATGGTCAATTCCGGTATGAGCGTGTTCGAGTCCATCGCCATGACGCTGTTGGTCTACGTCGGTAGTTCGCAGTTGGCCGCCATTCTTTTTTCATCCCGCCAGTGATAGCGGATGTTCCATCCCTTGCTATCTATGTCGTTCAAAGTCAAACCATCAAACACGACGGGCACTATGCTTGTGAAGATGCTGCTGTATGCGCCAGTTGGTGACGGGTTGAGGGTGTGCTCAGCCAAGTCGAGCGCGATTTACCTGCTGGGTTTTCTGCACGCGTGGCACACAGCATTTTTGACGGCACACGCAAACACTTGAAGTTGTTTCATACCGCCGCCCAAAAATAGCCTCCGTCTAACCCATTGATAGAAGCAATTGTCTAGACTATCTTCATAGAACCCGTCAAAGTAGAGCCTGTCAGTAACGACGAAGGGCGTCACGATGAGCGGGCATCAAATCCAAATCTTCATCACATGGCAAGCCGCGTTACTGACCAATCTCGCTCAAGCATCTTGAGCAGACCAAGCAGTTGTTTTTACTTCCAAGGAGTTACACATGAGTCAACCATCAGAGACCGGCAAATGCCCATTCCACGCAGCAGGCGGCGCACAGGCGCAGCAAGGCGCACAGTCCAACGCACAGTGGTGGCCTAACCAACTCAACCTGGCTATCTTGCACCAGCACCAAGCGGCATCCAACCCCATGGATGCGGACTTTAATTACCACGAAGCCTTCCAAAAGCTCGATTACGTCGCGCTCAAAAAGCACCTGGCCGGCTTGATGACCCAAAGCCAAGATTGGTGGCCTGCCGACTACGGCCACTACGGTGGTTTGTTCATTCGTTTGGCGTGGCACGCCGCAGGCACCTACCGCACCGCAGATGGACGCGGTGGCGCCAGCACAGGCAACCAGCGTTTTGCCCCCCTCAACAGCTGGCCCGACAACGGCAACCTCGACAAAGGCCGCCGCTTGCTGTGGCCCATCAAACAAAAATACGGCAACCAAATTTCATGGGCTGACTTGTTCATCCTCTGCGGCAACGTCGCCATGGAAACCATGGGTTTCAAAACCTTTGGTTTTGGCGGTGGCCGTGTGGACATTTGGGCCCCTGAAGAAGATGTGTACTGGGGTGCTGAAAAAGAATGGCTCGCCACCAGCGACAAACCCAACAGCCGCTATAGCGGCGAGCGCCAACTGGAAAACCCACTGGCTGCCGTGCAAATGGGTTTGATTTATGTGAACCCACAAGGCCCTGACGGCAACCCTGACCCCTTGCTCTCAGGCAAGGACGTGCGCGAAACCTTTGCTCGTATGGCCATGAACGACTACGAGACCGTCGCCTTGGTGGCCGGTGGTCACACCTTTGGCAAAATGCACGGCGCAGGTGACGCCGCCAAAGTAGGCCCCGAACCCGAAGCAGCCCCCATGCACGAAATGGGCTTGGGCTGGATCAACAGCCACGGCAGCGGCAAAGGTGCAGACACCACCACCAGCGGCTTTGAAGGCGCATGGAAGCCCAACCCCACCCAGTGGGACATGGGCTACTTCAAAGTGCTGTTCAAGTACGAGTGGGAGCAAATGACCACCGCCGCAGGCGCCATCCAATGGCGCGCCAAAAACGTTGCGCCCGAAGACATGGTGGTCGATGCGCACGACCCCAGCAAGAAGCACCCGCCCCACATGACCACGGCCGACTTGTCACTGCGCTTTGACCCCGCGTACGAAAAAATTTCGCGCCACTTCTTAGCCAACCCCGACGAATTTGCCGACGCTTATGCACGTGCATGGTTCAAACTGACCCACCGCGACATGGGGCCCAAATGCCTTTACCTCGGCCCAGAAGTGCCTGCCGAAGATTTGATTTGGCAAGACCCGTTGCCTGCTGTGACGCACCCCGTGATCAGCCACAGCGATGCCACTGAGCTGAAAAACAAAATTTTGGCCAGCGGTTTGACCGTGGCCGAACTGGTGTCCACCGCGTGGGCGTCTGCATCGACCTTTCGCAACAGTGACAAACGGGGTGGAGCCAACGGCGCGCGCATTCGCCTTGCGCCGCAAAAGAACTGGGAGCTCAACCAACCCGAACAATTGGCACGCGTGCTGGCCACGCTGGACATCATCCGCACTGGTTTTCACACCAACCACCGCGGCGGCAAACAAGTCTCTATGGCCGACCTCATCGTGCTGGCAGGCAGCGCAGGCATTGAAGCAGCAGCCAAAGCCGCAGGTCACTCGGTGGAAGTGCCTTTTACGCCAGGCCGCACCGATACCACGCCTGAGCAAACCGACGCCGAATCGTTTGCCGTGTTGGAGCCTCAAGCCGATGGCTTTCGCAACTATCGCCAAAAAGCGTTCCGCGTCTCACCAGAAGAAATGTTGCTCGACAAAGCCCAGTTGCTCGGCTTGTCTGCGCCTGAGATGACGGTCCTCGTGGGTGGCTTGCGTGTTTTAGGGGCCAACCATGGCGGCAACAAGCAAGGTGTGTTCACTCAACGCCTTGGGCAGCTGACCACCGACTTCTTCACCAATTTGGTGGACATGTCCATCGCTTGGCAACCCAGCGGCGACAACGCGTTTGAAGGCCGCGATCGAAAAACGGGTGCCGTCAAGTGGACTGCCAGCCGTGTGGACTTGGCGTTTGGCTCTAACTCCCAGCTGCGTGCCATTGCCGAGGTCTATGCCCAAAACGACAACGCCAGCAAGTTTGTCAAAGACTTTGTGGCCGCTTGGACCAAGGTGATGAACTTGGATCGCTTCGATCTGAAGTGACCCTTGGCCGCTTCGTACACTAGACGCGGAAGAGGTTTTTTATTTGGACTCAGACGCTGCTGGCTTGATCGTCAATAGCTCTGGGTCCACTTGGTTTTCGAGACGCTGTGGCTCTTGCACGGGCTTAGGCCCCAAGCCCAAAAAACGCAAACTGCCGTCGTTCCACAGCCAATACAGCAAGTTGATGGCGACCAAAGCGAACACCACGTTGCGCCAAAAATATTTCAAGCTCATGGGGGATCACCTCTTGGGTTTAAACAGGTCGAACGCTCACTTCTGAGCTGCTGATGATCTCTTCGCCTTGCGCCGTCGCCACCAACAACGCGCCCGTGGCATCCACACCATGAGCCACGCCGCTGCGGCCATCACTCAAGGTCACGGGCAGCTGGTGCAGCGCGTCGCGTGCATTGAACGCGTTTTGCAACGGGGCAAAACCTGTGCGCTCAAACGCTAACAAGGTGGCCAGCAAGGGCTCGGCCACTTTCATCAAGGCCTGCGGTGCGGTGATGCCGCTTTGTAGGTCTTGCAGGCCCAATGGCGCGGTCGACAGGCCGTCGGCCATGGGTGGGGCGATGTTGACGCCCACACCCACCACACAGTAACGCGCTTGATCTCGACCCTGCTCGCCGCTTTGGCCTGCGCTGGGTGGCAAGGCAGTTTCAATCAAGATGCCGGCCAACTTGCCCCATCCGAGGGCGGTGCCGGGGCGTTGGACCCACAAGTCATTGGGCCACTTCAAGCGCACACCGAAGTCGCCCTGCGGGTCTAAGCTGCGCGCCAGCGACAGGCCGACAGCCAGTGACAAGCCAGACCAATCCACAGGCTTGAGCATGAGCCCCAATGAGAAGGTCAACGCATGGCCCGCTTCGCCATGCCACGGGCGGCCTAGTCGGCCACGGCCAGCGGTTTGGGTTTCGGCCACCAGCAGCACCGGCTCGGTTTGGCCCGCGCGTACGCGGCGCATCAGCTCGGTGTTGGTGGAGTCGATCTCGGGCAGCACCTCGACCGTCAAGCCTGGCTGCCTTGCAACCATCGCGAGCCAGAGGTCTTCAGCAGGCCAGATCATTCGGCTTAGGCCTTTTTAGACTTGGCCTTGTCGGCTTTCTTGGACGACTTCTTTTTGTCGTCTTTGGTTGGCTTGCTTTTTGGTTTGTCTGCCTTTTTTGCCTTGGGCTTCTCGTCTTTCGGGAACTCAGAAGTGGACGACAACAAAGTGCCACGGCACTTCTTGGCACCGCACCAGCAGGGGTATTCGAGTTTGAGTTCTGGCGTCAGTGGTGCATCAATGACCAAGCCATAGTCGTAGTTCAGCTCTTCACCGGCCTTGATGTCGCGAATGGCTTTGATGAACACGCGGCCATTTACTTCGTCAGGCTCGCAGCTGGGCTTGCACGAGTGGTTGATCCAACGCGAGGAATTGCCACCGTATTTGGCATCAATCACATGCTTTTCGTCGATGTGAAAGTAAAACGTGTGGTTGGGGTCGGTGGGGTCATGCGGGTGGCGGCGCAGCGCCTCTTTCCAGCTGATGATCTCGCCCACATACTCAATGATGGTCTCGCCCTGAGCAAAATCGCTCAGTGCAAAAACCCCCTTGCCATGGACGCCAGAACGGCGGGTTTGAATACGACGGCCTTTGATCGGCGCGGGGGGCTGGGCGGAAGATTTTTTGGACACTGAATTTTTCTGTTAACTTAAATACGTACGCATGTGCGTGCGCGCCCGTGGGCGCGCGTGCGTACGCGAGAGCAAGCGAATTGTAGTGGTCAGTTTTTAAGGAGCTTTGAAATGAGCAAAACCCTCGTGATTGCCGAAAAACCTTCGGTCGCGCAAGACATCGTGCGCGCACTCACGCCTATGGCGGGGAAGTTCGAAAAACACGACGATCACTTTGAGAGCGACACCTATGTGGTCTCCAGTGCTGTGGGCCACTTGGTGGAAATCCAAGCCCCTGAAGAGTTTGACGTCAAGCGCGGCAAATGGAGCTTTGCCAACCTGCCCGTGATTCCCCCCTTCTTCGACTTGAAGCCCGTCGAAAAAACCAAGAGCCGGTTGAACGCCGTCGTCAAGCTGGCCAAGCGCAAAGACGTGACCGCCCTCATCAACGCCTGTGACGCGGGCCGCGAGGGTGAGCTGATCTTCCGCTTGATTGAGCAATACGCGGGCGGCAAAAAACCACTCGACAAACCTGTCAAACGCCTGTGGTTGCAATCCATGACGCCTCAAGCCATTCGCGATGGCTTTGACTCACTGCGCACCCAACAACAAATGCAAGGCTTGGCTGACGCCGCACGCAGCCGCTCGGAAGCCGACTGGTTGGTGGGCATCAACGGCACACGCGCCTTGACCGCATTCAACTCACGCGAAGGGGGCTTCTTCTTGACCACCGTGGGCCGTGTGCAAACGCCAACGCTGTCGGTGGTGGTGGAACGGGAAGAACAAATTCGCAAATTCATCAGCCGCGACTATTGGGAAATTCATGCGTCATTCAAGGTGGAAGCGGGCAGCTACCCCGCCAAGTGGTTCAACCCTGAACACAAAAAAGACGCGGAAGACGCTGAGAAAAAACACGACCGCGTGTGGAGCGAGACCGAAGCCTTGGCCATTGCCGATGCCGTGCGCAACCAACAAGCCGCCGTCACCGAAGAGAGCAAGCCCACCACCAAGGCCAGCCCAGGTTTGTTTGACTTGACCTCGCTGCAACGCGAGGCCAACGGTCGCTTTGGCTTCTCAGCCAAAACCACTTTGGCCTTGGCGCAAAGTTTGTACGAGCGTCACAAAGCGCTGACCTACCCTCGTACAGATTCACGCCACTTGCCTGAAGACTACGTGGCTGTGGTGAAAGACACCTTCGCCATGCTCGCCGACAGCGGCATGAAGCACCTCGAACAACACGCCACGGGCGCGCTGAACAACAACTACGTGCGCAAACTGCCTCGCGTGTTTGACAATAAAAAGGTCAGTGATCACTTTGCGATCATCCCCACCCTGCAAGCGCCCAGTGGTTTGTCTGAAGCCGAGCAAAAGTTGTACGACTTGGTGGTGCGCCGCTTCATGGCGGTGTTCTTCCCCAGCGCCGAATACATGGTGACCACGCGTATCAGCACGGTCAAGGCCGCGGGCATTGACCACCACTTCCGCACCGAAGGCAAAGTGTTGGTCAACGCCGGCTGGATGGCCGTGTACGGCAAAGACGCCGCGCAAGAAGCCTCTGACAACGAAGAAGACGGCAAAACCCTCGTCGCGTTGAAAGCGGGCGAATCAGCCAAGAACGAATCCGCCGAAGCCAAAGGCCTGAAAACCCGCCCACCCGCACGCTACAGCGAAGCAACGCTGCTGGGCGCGATGGAAGGTGCAGGCAAGCTGGTGGAAGACGACGAGTTCCGCGAAGCCATGCAAGAAAAAGGCTTGGGCACACCTGCCACACGCGCCGCCACCATCGAAGGCTTGCTCAACGAAAAATACCTCCTCCGCGATGGCCGCGAGATGATCCCGACCGCCAAAGCATTCCAACTGTTCACACTGCTGCGCGGCTTGGGCGTGGAAGAGTTGTCCAAGCCCGAACTCACGGGTGGCTGGGAACACAAGCTCTCGCTCATGGAACACGGCCAACTGAGCCGCGAAGCGTTCATGCGCGAGATTGCCGAGATGACTGAGCACATCGTCAAAAAGGCCAAAGAATTTGACCGTGACACCATCCCCGGCGACTACGCCACCTTGAAGACACCGTGCCCCAAGTGCGGCGGCGTGGTGAAAGAAAACTACCGCCGCTACGCCTGCGTGGGCAAAGACGGCGGCGCCTCTGACTCGGGCGAGAACGGCGCAGGCTGCGGCTTCTCCATCAGCAAAATTCCAGGCGGGCGCACCTTTGATGTGGCTGAAGTGGAACAGTTCTTGACCGACAAAAAGATTGGCCCCCTCGACGGCTTCCGCTCCAAAGCGGGCTGGCCGTTCACCGCAGAGATTGCGCTGAAGTACAGCGAAGAAGACCAAAACTGGAAACTCGAATTCGACTTTGGGGACGACGGAGCCGACTCGGGCGAAATCGTGGAGTTCAGCGCCGCAGCACCGTTGGGCAACTGCCCCAAGTGCGGCAGCCCTGTCCACGAACACGGCAGCAACTACGTGTGCAGCAAGGCCGTGCCCACCCACGCGCAGGCCACCCCCAGCTGCGACTTCAAGAGCGGCAAAATCATCTTGCAGCAGCCCGTTGAGCGCGAGCAAATGACCAAGCTGCTGAGTGAAGGCAAAACCGATTTGCTCGACAAGTTTGTGTCCATGCGCACACGTCGCGCGTTCAAAGCCTTTTTGCAGTGGGACGCCGAAGCAGGTAAGGTGAACTTTGCGTTTGAACCCCGTGTGAGCAAGTACCCTGCACGCGGCGGCAAAACGCCCACCACCAACGCGCTCATCAAAGCCGCTGGCAAAAAAGTGCCGGCCAAAACCACCAAGGCCACCAAAGCAAAGGCCGAGAAAGTGGCCAAGCCTAAATCGTCCACGAAGACACCGCGCAAAGTCACCGCAGGCTTTTTGCCCAGCGCTGACTTAGCCAACGTGATTGGTGCTGAAGCCGTGGCGCGCACCGACGTCATCAAAAAGCTGTGGGACTACATCAAGGCCAACAGCTTACAAGACGCCACCAACAAACGCGCCATCAACGCCGATGCCAAACTCTTGGCTGTGTTTGGCAAGCCTCAAGTGACTATGTTTGAACTGGCGGGCATTGCAGGCAAACACTTGCGACCCATTGGTGAGTGAGCCATAGAAAGAACACCATGACGATCCACCTCGCACAACTGCTCAAAGACAGCAGCTACAAGCTGACGCAATTCAACACCAAACAAATCAAAACCTTAGAAAAACGGATCACCATCAACGACGCTGGCAAAAAACCCGCGCCCTATGTTGAATGCTTGGTGCGTCAAAAGCAAATCAAACTCACGCCTGAAGAGGCCGTCAGGCAGCTGTACTTGATGGTACTCATGGACGACTTGGGCTACCCTGCCACACGCATTGAGCTGGAATATGGCGTTGTGTTTGGGCGCGAGAAAAAACGCGCCGACATCTGCATTTTTGACAAAGACAAAACCACCACACCCTACATCTTGGTAGAGCTGAAAAAGCCAAAGCTCAAAGACGGCAAAGAACAACTTAAGAGCTATTGCAATGCCACAGGCGCACCGATGGGCGTGTGGTCCAACGGTGAGCAAATATCGTTCTACCACCGCAAAGACCCGAACTACTTTGAAGACATTCCGGCCATTCCGGCCGTGCGCGAAAAACTCTCCGACATTCTGTCGGAGCGCTGGACGATTGACGACCTTGTTAAAAAAGACAAGCTCGTCAACGAAAAAAAATCGCTGAAAGACCTCATCCTAGAAATGGAAGACGAGGTGTTAGCCAACGCGGGCGTCGATGTGTTTGAAGAACTCTTCAAACTCGTTTTCACCAAATTGTTTGACGAGATGGAGAGCGGGCGCGACAAAAAACGCCACCTTGTG
>NZ_JAVKLW010000026.1:0-17862 GCF_031538885.1 Limnohabitans sp. | reverse complement strand
TTTGGTATCGTTCTTCTCGGCTGAGGTGCTTGTACATTGGGCAACTTCGACTTGGCGGTTAAAGCGGCCATGATGCTCTCGCATCCTCAGCCACCTATAACCAGTTCATCTTTGTTGCACTTCGTCCTTGAATCCGCCCTAGCAATCAATGGATCAAATCAAACATTCCCGCCACCGCCACCCCAATCCCCCGCAAACCTGTATCAAATAAAGCCAAGTCCCTTTTTACCTCCCCACCCCCACCTGCCTTATTTCAAATACCCCTCACTTGTAACAGCCTGATCTGCTTTTGCTGACGCTTAATCAATACTATTCATCATCCCCTGTAATCAGCTTGAATTGCTCAAGCACAAATGGGAAAGGCTGGGTTGTAACCAATGGGATCGGGGGCTTTGAACAAGCTCTCTGCCACGGATAGGATATAGCCCCACCTGGGGGTCACCACGCTACTGAGCCAGGTCGCTTCGAGCCATTGCCCATCGGCACATCGAACCCTTTCCACAGCGGCGGCCCGCGTGCTGGAGTGATGCCCGGCGGTTCTGCATCCACCCCGATGTGCTCCAGTATTTGGTGGATGATCTCGTCCACCTCGCTGCCCGCTTTGCGCAGCTGATCCATTGCAAACGGAGGCCATGCGCAGTAGCGCAGCAAGCGCCCCAAGCCCGCGCGGTCATGCGCTGCAATGCAAACGCTGGGGTCTACCGAAAACCCGCTGTGCCGGTACGCCAGCACCTGCACAAACGCTTGATGACTCTTGTCGTCTTACAAAGTCGCGGGTTCAAACATGTCTTGAAGGGTTTTCAGCGCGCGCGTCAAAGTGCTCGCATGTACCGCCCCCACCCGCTGTACCAAGCGCTGTTTGTCCAATGTGCGAATTTGGTCGAGCAAAATTAGACCTTGCTTGCCTTGAAAGGTGAGCGGGATTCTGAACGCCGCTGGGCGCGAACCCGTGGTCATGGGGGCCACGATCACGGTGCGCAGGTGTTGGTGCATCTCGCTGGGTGAAATCATCACACAGGGGCGTATTTTTTGAATTTCGCTGCCCACAGTGGAGTCCAGCGCCGCCAGGCAAATATCGCCAGTTTGCAACAAGACACCCACCATTGCAAAGCCTCATCGCCCTCGTTGGCCAGAACTGGCCAAACCAAAGCATCGCCCGCTTGCGCGGCAATGCGCTGCGCATCTTTGGCCCAGCCGATGCGTGACTAGTTTTTGATGGGCCGAATTTCAATCACGCCCTTGTTCAAAACCAGCTCGGCCAGAGCAGTCAAACCGGTTTCAACAAGAATCGGTTTGGGAATCAAAACACCGTGCGAATTGCCCATTTTTCGAATAGAAACTTGCATGTTTACCCCTTGAAAAAGTTAGCACAATGTTAGTACAGTTCCGCTTTCGGATGGGTAGATGGTGAGAAAAAGTGCGTCGTCGGTGCGCACAAAGAAAAACAGCCACTTGATAGTGGCTACTTCTCTTTGTAAACGGCATGTTTACTAGTGTTTTGGTGGGACCAGCGGGGGTCGAACCCACGACAAACGGATTAAAAGTCCGCTGCTCTACCAACTGAGCTATGGTCCCGTCACACGAGGTATTAACAAGCGTTTTGCACCCCGCGAAGCCTAATAGTATAACGTATTTTTCAAGATTTTAGCAACGGGCGCGAAGAAATTTGATCTAACACCCAGCCCGCGGCGCATTGGCCAAAGGTGGCCGTCACGCTGACTACCGAGCCATAGCCGTGGCAGTTCAAAGATCCATCGCCTTCAACGGCGCAACTCACATCTGGTGGGGCTACGGCTTCACGGCTGAACACACCAGCGATACCGATTTTTTTGCCGTCACGCGCAGCGCCATATTGGCGACGCAAGTTGTAACGCAACTTGGCAAGCAAGGGGTCGTGGCTGGTGTTGGCGAGGTCATCCACATCCACTTTGTGCGCCAAGCGTTTACCACCAGCAGCACCTACGGTGATGAACAACACGGGTTGTGTGAGCGCCCAAGCGGCCATGACTGTTTTGGCTTTGACTTGATCGCATGCGTCAATCACGGCATCGACCGCGACACCGTTCAAGAGCTGAGGCCAGTTGTCGGGCTCCACAAAATCTTCGATGCACGTCACCTCACATTCGGGATTGATGTGTGCAATACGTTCGCACATGGCTTGGACTTTGGCCATGCCCACGGTGGTGTCCAGTGCATGGATTTGGCGGTTGATGTTGGACTCTGCCACATGGTCTAAGTCAATCAGTGTCAAGCGCCCAGCCCCGCTGCGGGCCAAGGCCTCTGCAGCCCATGAGCCCACGCCGCCCACGCCCACCACCACCATATGCGCGGCACGAATACGCCCAGCACCCGCCACGCCATACAAACGGTCTAGCCCCCCGAAACGACGCTCCATGAAAGTGGGTTCATGCATGAGCGGCCCGCTCTAAATGGGCAGCTTGCAACTGCAAAGACCGCACAGCACCTGCCACGATCGATGCCAAGGCAAACAGCGCATTCAGGCTCAGAGTGGAAACACCACTCAAGCCTTGCTCTAGGGTGCAGCCCATCGCCGTCACACCGCCCACCCCCATGAGGACACGGCCAAGCAGATGTTGGCCCAAGTCAAAGGGTACGGTAAAACCGTCCCACCGAAAGGTGTGACGTACCAAGGCAGCAGCTGAACCCATGACAACACCAGCCACAGCCAGAAGACCATCGAAGTTCCAAACGTCTTTGTACCGCAAAACCCAAAACAAGATGGCGGTTCCAACGATATAGCCGAGCCCAGGAATATGCAGGACATGCAGGTTGGCACCAGCAGGCATGTCGATGAACCGTGCATCGACCGTGTTCACGCGCCATACGGCTGCGATGCTTTTGAGGGTGGCAAAAGCACTGATACCCATCACCACAAATACGACCACTGGTTTGAGGTTACCCCCACCAATGCGCACCAAGGTTTTATAGCCGCAGCCCGAGGTGAGTACCCTGCCATAGCCAAACATCAAAACTCCGACCGATGTCGATGGCCACATGAAACACGAGCTGTCGCACAGCGTTTTGTTGGGATCAATCAGCCCCATGTTCACCACGTCAGACACGGCCCCACGGTGCAAAAGTAGGTGTACTGACCGATAGCACCAAGCAACACGCCCCTAAAAAAAAAGCGCAGAGTACCTCTTGGGTGAGTGCGGTCAATTCGCTCATTTGAGCTTTGCCAAGCGTTCGCTGGCGGCGCTGGCCGCCTCTGTGTGCGGATAGGTTTTCACCACCTCACCAAAGGTCTTGCGTGCGGCCTTGATGTCTTTGAGTTCCAACTGGCAGTTGGCCACCGACAGCATGGCTTCGGGCGCACGCTGGTGGCTGGGCGCTTTACCCAACAAAGTGTTGAAATTTTTGATGGCGTTGTTGTAATCGCGGCTGGCGTATTGGGCGTTACCTAGCCAAAACAAGGAGGGCCCCACATAGCCGCTCTTGGGGTTGCGTTTGATGAAGTCGTTGAACGAGCCCACAGCCGCCACGAAATCGCCTTTGCGAAGCACAGCCAACGCCTCTTCGTAAGCTTTAGATTCTGCGGGCTCTGCCACAAACTCCACGCCGTCGACTTTGACTTGAGTGGGTTCAAACCTTTTTAAGCGGTCATCCACGCCTTGCGACAACGCTTGTTGACGACGTAGTGCTTGAGTCAGCTCTTCTTTTTCGCCGCGCAAGCGCGCGGTTTCTTCACGCAGGGCTTCAAACTGGTTTTGTTGTTCGAGCAGGCTGCGTTGGAAGTTTTGAATCTCTTCGCCTTGACGTTCCACACGCTGACGCAAGTCCAAAATCGCGCGGCGCGCTTCGGTGTCTTCAAACAACGCCGCATGGGTAGACATGCTCAAGAGCAGACCTGCGGCCACCGCCACAGTACGGAGAGGAAAAGAAACGTTCAATGTCATTGGTAGTTCAGTGCAGCGCGACGGTTTTGTGCATAAGCCGACTCATCCGAACCTTGGGTGACTGGTTTTTCTTTGCCAAAGCTCACTGATTCCATTTGGCTTTCAGGCACACCCAAGACAGACAAGGAGCGGCGCACGGCATCCGAACGCTTTTGACCCAGTGCTAAGTTGTATTCGCTTCCACCGCGTTCGTCTGTGTGGCCTTCAATGTTGACGCGGCGATTGCGGTCAGCACGCAGATAGCGTGCATGGGCTTCGAGCACGCTTTGGTATTCAGCTTTGACGCTGTAGCTGTCGAGGTCGAAGTAAAGGATGTGCTCAACACCCGCGGGGCCTTGCTTGATGCCTTGCATGGACCCCAGGCTGTGTGAGCTCAGGCCATTGACTGCGGCTTGACCCGCAGCACCACCCGCACGGTCTTCGACTTGCACATCATCAAGTTTGACGCCCGATGCACACCCTGCTAACAGGGCGACAAGAGAGAAGACAGAAAGAATTTTTTTCATACAACGACCCCAAAAAATAAAGAAGAATTAAGGCAGAATTTTAGTGAATGGCCCCCAGTTGGGCTCGCGCAAGTCGCCACCTTGACCCGACAAACGAGCTTTGATGCGCCCATCTAAGGTGGTGGTCATCAACGCTTCACGGCCATCTTGAACCGTAGCGTACACGATGAGGCGGCTGTTCGGTGCAAAGCTCGGGCGTTCATCGCGGTTGCTGTCGGTAATAGCGGCCACGTTGCCACTGCCAATGTCCATCACATGCAACTTGAAAGCGCCACCTATGCGTGAGATGTAGGTCAACCAACGTCCATCAGGGCTGAGTGCTGGCGAGATGTTGTAAGTGCCATTGAACGTGACGCGGTTGGCTGGGCCACCCGAGGCAGGCATGCGGTAAATCTGGGGCGAGCCCCCACGGTCGCTCACAAAGTAAATGGCGGTGCCATCAGGGGCGAACACGGGCTCGGTGTCGATGCCTGCCGATTGGGTCAAACGGCGCGGTTCACCGCCATTGGCATCGATGACAAACAGCTGTGAGCCACCATCACGGCTCAGCGTCACGGCAAGACTTCGTCCGTCAGGCGACCAGCTCGGCGCACTGTTGGAGCCCCTAAAGTTGGCGACCACACGACGCTTGCCCGTGGACACATCGTGCACATACACGACGGGCTTACGAGATTCAAACGACACATAGGCCAACTGTGAGCCCGAAGGCGACCAGCTCGGCGAGATGATGGGCTCTGGGCTGGCTAACGCAGACTGGGCGTTTTCGCCGTCCGAGTCCGCGACCCAGAGGTTGTAGCGCGCCCCCGCCTTGGTCACATAGGCAATACGGGTAGAGAACACGCCTTTGTCGCCCGTGAGTTTTTCATAAACAAAATCGGCGATGCGATGTGAGGCCAAGCGCAAATCGCCTGTCACCACCACATAACTCATCGCACCCAGATCTTGCCCACGCACCACGTCCCACAATCGAACGCGCACGTCGTAGCGACCATCGTTCATGCGGCTGATGCTGCCACTCAGCAAGGCATCGGCGCCTTTTTGGCGCATGGTGATGATGTCGGGGCGTTGGGTTTCGTCGATCACCACACCTGCGGTGATGCTGCGGAACTGGCCGCTGCGTTCTAAATCACTTTGCACAATGGCAGAGATCTTTTGTGGGGAGGACTCTTCACCACGCAAGGGGGCAAAGGCAATCGGCACTTGGGTCAACCCTACGCCTGACACTTCGACACGGAACTGCGCCCAAGCTGGCAAGGCCAGTAAACCAGCGGTCAAAAGCCCAAGTGCGAAGCGAAAAAATTGACGTGTCATAGTGTGAGTGGTAGCCAAGCGAGTCGGTAGATTTTAGTAGTGAACCTAGGCCCCCAAACCGTATGGCCCAATCACCCTTGCGGGCGATATGGGCGATATGGGCGATATGGGCGATATGGGCCATACGAATTCTCAAATCACAACAAAATGTTGACCCGTCAAGCTTGTAGGCTTGCTGCCTAATGTGGCAAACAACACCGCACTGCCCAAACTGCCAGCTGCGCCATTGCCTGCTGCGTCGTAATAAAGCTGGCCTGTGTTTGGGTTGTAAACCAACCAATCATTGCCGCCCACTGCAGCTTGGGTACTCAAGCGAAAGTTATCTGTCAAATCGACATCACCCACCAACTTATCGAACACAGCATCATCCATTGCGATGCGATCAGCGTCACCAATGCTGAAATCAACCACAGTATCCATATTGGTTGAGGCATTGGGCGTTGTGTCGAACACAAAGCGGTCTGCACCTGCACCGCCTACCAAGGTGTCTGTGCCTGCACCTCCGTTCAACACGTTCACACCACTGCTGCCCGTGATCGTGTTGTTTAGCTCATTACCTGTGCCATTGATCGAGGCACTGCCTGTTAACGTCAGGTTCTCTACGTTTGCTCCCAAGGTGTAGCTCACGCTTGCATTCACCTTATCCACCCCCCCATTAGCACCTTCAATCACTACATCACCCACGTGGTTCACCGTGTACACATCATCACCAGCACCTCCCTCAAACTGGTCTGCACCTGCCGTGCCGCTCAAGCTATCGGCCCCCGATGTCCCCTGCTCTCGATGCACCACACTGAGCATGTAACTACCTGTGGAGGTGTTGTTGTACCCCCCTGCATCAAGGTAATACGTCCCTGTCGATGTCGGCGTGTAGGTGAACAATGAGTTCAGGTTCCCGCCTGAATCATCGTTGTAGGCCAATTGATTTCCTGAGGTATCGCGCAATCGCAGGTACGAATCAATCGAGCTGCCATTGAGTTTGATTTGATCAAATTGATACGCAACTCCTGCTGTCAACGACAGCCTGAACCAATCGTGGTCGCCTGCCGTGGCAATGCTCTCGATGTACGAGGCACCTACGGCCAAACTCACCGCAGTGCTAGCGTCGCCCGCCACATCACCGGTCGTCGCTTTGCTGCTGATGGTCGCTGTGTTCCACAGTGCCCCGTCTGCAAACTTGATTTGCTCCACCTGATATGCACTGCCACTGAACCAGTTTGTCACCTGCACTTGGTCACTACCGCCGCCACTGACGGTTAGCCATAGATCATTGCCCACTCGTGCCAGTGCCACGTTGCTGCTATTCACATTGGCATCGAACTGCAACACATCCACATTGCCCACTGCGGCGTCAACGTCACTCACAATGTCTTTGCCAAAACCACGCGCGAACATATAAGTGTCGTTGCCTAAACCTCCATCTAACGTGTTGTTTGCACTATTGCCCGTCAACACGTTGTTCAATCCGTTGCCTGTAGCGTTGGTCGCAGCTGCCCCTGTCAATGTGAGGTTTTCAACATTCGCACCAAGGGTGTAACTGATACTGGCGTTGACCGTGTCCGTCCCCGCTCTTAGCCCCTCTACCACCACATCGCCAACGTTGTTCACATTGAACACATCATCCCCTAGGCCGCCTTCAAACTGATCCGCCGCAGATGTGCCGTTCAGTACATCCGCACCTACCGTGCCCTGCTCTTTATGAATCACGCTCAGTACATAGTTGCCTATCGACGTTTCGTTGTAACCACCCGCATCCAAGTAATAAGTTCCTGTGGTTGTGGGGGTATACGCCAGCAATGAATTTAAGTTACCGCCACTGTCATCGTTAAACGCCAGTTGCGTCCCTGTTGCATCGCGCAGTCGCAAGTAAGAGTCCAATGTGCTGGCACCCAATTTCATTTGGTCAAACTGGTATGACACGCCCGCTGTCAAACTCACTTTGTACCAATCGTGGTCTCCCGCACCCGCAATGCTTTCGATGTACGTTTGCCCCACATTCAACGTCACAGCCGTGCTGTTGCTGGCCACCACATCTGCCGAAGTTGCTTTGCCACGCATCGCTGTCGTATCCCAAACCGTGCCATCTGCAAACCGCATTTTTTCTACCTGATAAGCGCTGCCCACAAACCAATTTGTCAATTGAATTTGATCGCCTGAGCCGCTCACACTTACCCACAAGTCATTGCCAACTTGTGCCAATGCCACGCCAGAGGCCACCACATTCGCATCAAACTGCAACACATCCACATTGCCCACTGCGGTGTCAACGTCACTCACAATGTCTTTGCCAAAACCACGCGCGAACATATAAGTGTCATTGCCTACGCCACCTTGGAGGGTGTCGGCTCCTGCGCCACCATCCAAGGTGTCATTACCCGCCTCGCCCCACAAATACTGATCCCCATCCCCAGCAGTCAACACATCGTCGCCTGCTGTCCCCCACTGCGCAGCACCTAATGCCAACAACGTGCTCACACTTGCGCCATGCGTATCGGTCGCTGTCACACGCAGCTGAATCGCGGTAGTCACATCACTAGCCGAAGGTCTTGCCGTCAACGTGTGTGTGGCTGAAGCAAATGTGAGCCAAGCAGGCAACGCACTGCCGTCGGCCATGCTCACCGTGTAGCTCAACTGCTCGTTGGCATCCACACCGATATCTGCATCTGCAAAGGCATCGTCAGCCAGCGTATAGGTGTTGGCTTGACCCACACGCACACCAAACGGCTGCAATCCATGTGCCAATGTCGGCGCGTCATTGACGTTGCTCACTACCAGATAAAAGCTCTCGCTTGCTGTGGCATTGGCTGCATCACGTGCAATCAACATCACCTCTAACTGACCCACCTCTGCTTGCGTGGGGGTTCCCTCCAAACGCAAATTCTGCGCATCAAAGTGCAACCACGCGGGCAGTGGCTGCCCATTGGCCAGTTGCGCTGAAAACTGCAATTTGTCCGCAGCATCGCGGTCGATAAAGAAATTAGGGGCTACATCCAAACTGAACGCTTCGCGCTCTGTCGCAAATTGCGTGGGCATGTTGCCGTACACCATCGGGGCTTGGTTGTACTGCGCCACCTCCAAAGTCAACAGACTAGGGCTGCTGCTGCCTTGGGCCGTGACTTGAATCGTGAATGCGCCTACTGAAAAATCTGTGGGCGTACCACTCAAGGTACGCGTGCTTGCGTCGTAGCTCAACCAACTTGGCCATGCGCTGCCATCGGCCAACCGCAGGTCATACGTCGCACCCGTGGGGAGCACGTAGTCATAGGCCTTACCAACCAAGGCTTTGTGATACGCACCCGCCTGCACCGCCCCGCTGAAATGGGTATTACCCGCATGCAGCTGCGCATCCAGCGAGTGCGCTATGACATCAAGCTGTGCTTGCACCTCTTGCGCGGTCGCGGCGCTCACCTTCGCATCGGGCTGCGTAGCAGGTGTATCAAAACTCGCGTCGTAAATACCAAACTGCGCATCGCCTGCTTGCAGCATGCGGCCATCACTCATCTGCACCCGCGTGAACCCTCGAATACTCACATCTGGGCCATACGAATGATTGAGCACATTGGCCTGCAAATGCAGCGCACTCACACCCGCACTGGCGAGACTTTGCATCTCGCCAGCATCCACCACACCGTTGCTGTTGGCATCGTGCCAAAGCCTGAACTGCTGCCACTTGGCATCTCTGGCATTGAACACCCCGTCTTGGTTCGCATCAAATTCAGGCCGAGCCAGCGCCTGTAAATCTGGCAAATTGGGGTTGGGGTCAGCCAAGTGCGAGCCAAACGCCAACTCGTCAAAACGGGTCACCAGTCCATCGTTGTTGTGGTCATACACCAGCATCGATTCGTCGCCACCCATCCAAGCAATTTGGTCTTTCACACCATCACCGTTCACATCAAAGCGCACTTGGCTGTCGCGCGCATTGATGAACGACAGGCCATCGCCTTGCAAGTCAATGATGATGGGGTCGTAGCCCCGCGCAGTGAAATTAACCATCGAATACGCAATGGCACCACCACTGTCAGTGACTTTGAATTCCACAAACTCGCCTTGTGTCCTGCCGCCTTGTATCAAGTTGTTAACCGTGAAGTAGTTTTTGGCGGCGCACCCTACTACTATGTCCTCGCCCCACCATGTACAGTCAATCCAGATCGTGCTCATACTCACCGAACTCTGCAATGGATTTCTATTGATCGCAATTTGATGGGTTGCTGGCGAGTCCACGTCCGTTATATCCAACCGATAGCCTAAGTACCAATCCCCCCACTCTGGATTCAACCGCACCACCGTCACATCAGGCGCATCGTTCACAGGGGTCACTACGCCGCGCGCCGTTTGGGTCGTATTGCCCCCATGCCCATCGCTGACGGTGTAATTAAAGCTCAGTGGCCCGTAGTAGTTGAGTGGGGTCATGAATTTGAGTTTGCCGCTGGCCGCATCCAGCTGGTACTGTGTGCCTGCCACACTGAAACCACTCACCGCGCTCACGCTCAGGGCATCGCCCTCCACATCACTGGCCTTGGCCAAAATATCGCTCAGGTAAATCGTGCTCCAGTAGGACTGCTGCGCGTCGGTAGACCCGCCATCTTCTCGCGCTGAAAACGGAAACGCCTCCACCACAGGCGCGTCGTTGACAGCAGTTAGATTGAGACTCAACGTCACGGCGCCCGTACTCGCCCCCGCTGGGTCTTTCATCGCCAATGCAATTTGGCGCACTCCGTTGGCATTGGGCGCAGAGGTAAACACCACCTCACGCGTCGCGGCGTCAAACCCAATACTGTCGCACGCAGTCAGCGCACGCAAGCTGCTGGTGTCCACGCGCAACACATCACCATCCGCATCAAAAAACATCTTGGCTAATGCTGCCTCAGACAAGCGCATGGGCGTGTCTTCAACACCCATCTTGGTCACCTTGCTGCCTGGCACAAAAACAGGGGCATCGTTCACATTGCTCACATCAATGTTGGCCGTTGCCGTGGTGGTGGCCCCTTGTTGGTCGGCCACACTGTAAGTAAAACTGGCAAAGCCGCTTTGTGCTGTGCTGAAATTCGTTGGCGGCGTGAAGGTGTACACATCCTCACCCACCGTGGCATCAAACGCACGGGTCAGCACACCCCCTTTGGCGCTGTCTAGATTGACGGCCAACACCAAACCTGTTGTACCGTCCTCTGCATCGCGCACATTGGCCATCAACTGGCTTGCTCGGATTTTGACAGCCGTATCTTCCGTGGCTGCAAATACACGCTGAGGCACTGTTGGCGAGTCGTTCACTGCGGCCAAGTTAATCCTCACCGTCGCACAAGACACGCCACCCGCTTCGTCTTCCACAAAATACGTGAAGCTTGCCTCTCCCGTGCGATTGGCTGTTGGCGTGAACACCACCTTGCCATTAACCAACTCAACACGCCCACCCACAGGCGCATACGGCTCAGCACCCCCCACTTCACCCACCGCACGTAGGCGTAACTTTTGACCGTTGGTGGCCATATCCACATCCACATCGTTGGCCAGCAGCACCGCGGGGTCTATGGTCAACACTTCGTCTTCTAAGCTCTGTATCGTCTCACCCACGGCTTGCGGCGCGTCGTTTGCACTGGCAATGGCAATTTCTGCTTTGCCCGTGGTGGCTAATCCGTCAGCATCGACCACGGTGTAGTTAAAACTGGCCGTGCCGTTGAAGTTGCGTTCAGGCACAAAAATCACATGCCCCGAAGCCTCTAAAAACACCTCACCATGCACCGCCCCCGTGACCGCACTGATGCGCAACGGCGCACCCCCTACACGCGCATCCACGTCTGGGTCAAAGTCATTAGCCAGCAGTAGCTTGGCATCGATGTACAGCGTTTCGTCTTCGTGGGCATTGCGTATCACCTCGCTCATGACGGTAGGTGCGTCGTTCACCGCCGCCAGTTTGATTTTGACTTTACCTACCGAGACTGCGCCACGCGCGTCTTGCACCAAGTACTCCAACGTGTCCGTCACGCCATACAAGTCTTGCGGTGGTACATAGCGAATTTGTCCGTTCTCCTCTAGCGTGGCACGGCCCATGCCCACATGGCCTATGCCAATGATTTTTAAAGCATCGCCCTCTTTGTCGCTGTCATTGGCTAACAACGTAGCCGCACTAAAAAGCAAAGGCACATCCTCAACCGTGGCCACACACTCACCTAGCACCGTGGGTGCATCGTTGACAGCCGCCAAATTCAAATCCACGCGGCGCTCAATCGTTTGCCCCTTGTTATCTGCCACCACATAGGCAAAACCTGCATCCGTGCCGACATAGTCTGCCTCCGGCACAAAACGCATCACCTCGCTGGCATCATCCATCGCGACACTGCCGTGGCGCACCTCACGCACGCCCAACAATTTGAACGTGGCATAGGCCCCACCCGCCAACAAGCTCCGCACCTCTTGCTCCAGCTGCAAATAGCCCAAGCTCAAGCCTTCATCTTCCCTGCCTTGGTAACGCACGGCCCCTAAGCTTTGCGTGGCCGTGGTTGTGGTGTACACCTGCACGGTTTGCGTGGGCACTGCTTTGTGGGCCATGGTTTCGCTCACCGTCACAGCTTGCTGCTGCACCAGACCGCCTTGCTGTGCGCCCTTGGTCACATAGTCCAAGGTGTACATCTGCCTAGGTAAAACCCACTGCGCAGACACGGGTGCGGCTGCTTCTTGTGGGGTAAGTGCAAGCTCGCTTTGCACCTCTGCCGCATTCACACTGCGCGCAGTTGTCCACTGCTCGCTAAACCCTGTGCTTTGGCTGGGCTGCGCCCAAAGTGCTTGGATGGGCGCAAGATGATTCAAAACCAAACGACTGATATCCACTGCCACATCATCAGTACTGATTCTGGTGGGATCGGGGTTGAGCACCGTGTTGATGCCGGCCACCAAACTGTCGAGCGTGGCATTGAAGTCTTGCGCATCGGGGTTCATACCGTACTTGATTGCCATATCACGCAAGGTTTTGCGACGCTCGAAGGTCAAGTCGTTGCGCTTGAGTTCTTGCAACACACTCAAGTCTTGCAACACCGTGATGTAATGCTCACGCTCGGCATCGGCCCCTTTGCGCTCTTTAAGCACTGTCACGTTGTGCGTGGCTTCGTCTACCTGCACCATCGTGCCCAACATGTCAGCTTTGAGGCCTTGGTCCACCATGTCCACACTCGTGCCATTGGCCAGCGTCATGCGGTGGGTAGCGAGGTCAATGGCTGTGACCTTCAGTGCTTGCAATGCGTCTAGCGCCGCTTTACCCGCTGCATCCAAGTTGGCCTTGAGCGCCGCCATGTCTACACCTACATAGCTCATGTCCATGGTCAGCGTCTCTAGCGAACCAGCGCTGCCGTCACCATTCACGTCCATCCACACACGCAGCAGCTTCCACGCTTTGTCTGCCGCCGTGAGCTTGCCATCGTTGTTGCTGTCGTAGTACTTGAGGCTATTCAAGCCGCGCTGGTCAAACGTGGTGTTAGCACCATTGAACAACTCGCTGGCTGTGTCCAGCAAGCCGTTGCCGTCACGGTCTAACCCCAGCATGGCATCGGTGTTACCCCCCCACTCGGTCACTTCCCGATAGCCGTCGTTGTCCACATCAAAACGTGCGGCCCCATCGCTTTGCATGCTGCGCAAGTCGGTGCTCAGATTCGCTTTGGGAATAATCTTGGCAATGCTGCCGTTGCCATCCCAATCCAGCGCAATTACCTTGAGCCACTGCTGCGTGGCGTGTTCGCGCGCACTCATCAACGCCTCAGCATTGCTCCAGACCGCATTCGTCTGATCCACCACAGCCGCCGCCAATTGACCGTCTTGTGGATGCTCGGCGTTATAAAAGTGGTACTCCGCTTCGGTTTTGCCAAGTGCTCTCTGCGCATCCGCAATGGCTTTGTTTTTGGCAGCTTGCGCAAGCTGCTGCGCGGCCACTTGGGCCGCATACTCTTGCGCGGTCATGTCGTCATTGCCCACCATGTCGATGCTCACCGCCCGCGCCGCTTTGAGCGTTTCTTGGGCTTTGAGGTACGCGGCTTTCAGGGCGCTGCGTTGCGCCTCAACAGGGCTTTGTTGGTTGAGGTACTGGCCTTCGGTGAGCCACTTGTTTTCATCCGCACCAAACTTAGCACTCATGTGGTTGGCCTGCCACTGCTGCACCAAGGCCTCGGGTGCAATCACACTGGCGCTGAAATATTTGTCGATGTCTTGCCTTGCAATAGGCTGGTAGGTTTTGTCTCCCGTTTGCGCGTCTTTGCTCTCTAGCACGTAGTGGTAGTTGTTCACGCCGTTGCCGTCGTAGCTGACCCAGCTTTGCAGCAGCACCTTGGGGATGCGGCTGGCAACTAGCACCAAGGCACGCTCTGGGTCGGTGTTGCCTTGGTTGGCCTCGGCTATTTGTTGGTTGAGCGTGCTCGCCAATCTTTGCATCTTGGCATCCAAGATACTTTTGCCCAACGCCGTGTCCGCATAGCCGTAGCTGCGCCCATCGGGCAGTGTGCCGTGGTAGTCCCATGCCAAGTGGCCATCGCTGCCACGCTTGAACTCCGCCCAGCCCACAGGAGGTTTTGGCGGTGGGGTTGGTGCGTTACCCCCAAAGATGTCGTCCAGCACCCACGCCGTGGCGAGGATGATGACAAAGGTGGTGGGGTCAATCGCCGCTGAGGCAGCTGCCTCGGTGGCAGCAGCAGTTGCCGAAGCCGCTGCCGCCGTCTCTACCGCCGTGGTGGCTGCGGCTGTCATGTGTGCTGCAGCAGCCACATCGGCTGCTGCATTCAGCGTACGCACCGCCTGCACCGCCTGATAAATCGATGCCCCCGCCGAGCCCACTTGCCCGTGATCGAGCATGTCGTCTAAATTGCGTAAGTTCGCAATCGCCAAAATCGCTGTCACCACTTGCAGCGCCGCCAAGTCCGGCCCGCTTAAAAAACCTGACGTGCTTTTACCATCAACCCCGATGTGCGTCACACACAACGAGTTGGCCAACTGGTTGCCACTGCTGAGCAACCCCACCGCCCCACCCGCTTGGGCAATGCCGTCACTGGACTGCAACGCATGCAGCGAGGCCACCACACCCACCGCGCCCGAGATGCCGTTGAGCGTGGTGTGCATGTTGCTCAACGCTTGGTTGACCGTGTGGCCCTGACCCAGCGCCACATCCAGCGCCATCTTGCTGCCGTACAACACTTGGTTGACTTTGTCATGCCCACGCAAGGCGTTGATAAACCCCGCCATGTCGCTGTACAGCTGCGTTTGGTAGTGCTGTTGTTGGGCGGCTGTGCTTGAAGCAGCGGTTGTACTCGATGAGGGGGCAAGGCTGACCTCTCGCCAATCGCTGGCCTCTACACCGCCTCCTGCACCGCTGCCATCTTCACTTGGCACCAAGGCACGTACATACGTCCGCCCTGCTTCCGTCTTCACTTCCGTTTGGGTTCCGTCGTCGTAGGTTTGGGTTTGAATGGTTGCATTCAAACGACCATTGGCATCGTAGATACGCGCAATTTGCACACCGCTGCTGGTGAGACCGTTCTCTATGCGGCTGCCATCGTCAAATGTTTGTATCGACAACGTCCCACCGTTCACCCCACTATTCGCCCCACCATTCGTCCCTTTGAGCCGCGTGAGCAAGTCCTCTGGCGTTAGCACCACTTCTGGCTGTCCGCGATGTTTTTCTGCAATGCGTAGCGCCCCGTTTTCTTGTCCTGCCTCTCGCGTCATCTCAATTTGCACACCCGCGTTGCTGCCTCTTTGAACCACAATTTGCGTCACGCCTGCATCCTTGCTGATGTATGCCACCACTTCGTTGTGCTCATTCACCAAGGCCAACACTGGCGCACTACCTCCCTCTGCTGGCATCGTTCCACTGGCTTGGGCTTGGGTCATGTTTTGCACATGCAGCTTGCCCTGCTCTTCGACCAGCGGCTTCAAAGCGGCTAGTCCGTACATGGCTTCTTCAATCGCAAACTTGCTGTGCTGTGCAATTTGCTGCTGCGTAAGTGCCGCACCAATGCCCGCCAAAGGATGCACCACAAAAAAACCCACCAATGAGGCTACTGTTGCCCCTCCTCCCATTTGCCCCAAGGCAGGAATGTCTACCGTCTGGCCTATCTGCTCTCCCACCGACGAGGCAGCACTTGTCGCATAGTTGGTGATCTTGTCACGCATGTCGTGCTCTACGGGCTTGCCACTGGCGTCGACTTGGCCCAGTGCTCTGGCTTGGTCGTTGTACTCCTTGGTGCCCACCAGCTTGCCTCCGCCTAAAGAATCAAACACCTCCGCTGGCCAGCCAAACATCTTGCTCACTACTTCGCCCAATAAACCGCCCAAGCTGTGGCCTGTGACTAGGGGGGTTAGGTCTTTGGAGTCGAGTGGAAGCTGTCCTTTAGAAATTCGATATTCGTTGATTTGGCTCAAAGCCGCCGCCTTAGCCTGGGCCGCATAGTTCGTCGCATCCGTAAACTGCGGATCCCATGTACCCGTGCTCGCTGACCTCGCAGCAACACCTACCGCCTCGCCCACGGTGTCGCTGCCTCTGTACGCAATCACCACCTCTCCTGTGGTTTTGTTGACATACGTCTCTGCTGCGAAGCCTGTGGAGGTGGCGGTAAATTTATCTGTTGGCACTGTCACTCGTTCAAAACCCTCTGGCGGCGTAAACGCTGGGCCACCAGTACGCGGATACACGCCTTGCGAGAAGGTAGAGGCCAGCACAGTGCGGGCGGTCAGTGTTGTGAGATTGATATTGGTGTTGCTCATTTCTTGTCTCCTTGGGGGTTGATGTTGTTCCAGATGCCTTTGTAAAAATCGTGGTCTTGTTGTTGCAAAGACTGAGTTACTTGTCCGACACGCTCTGTCCATGAGCTGGGCAGATGCAATTCATGAAACACTGGCGAATCTGTTGCGACGTTCAGTCCTTTGATGCGACGCAGTTGAACGGTGTCTCCATTGGGGAAGCTCCTCTTAGAAATGGCGCATCCACCATCCAAACGCACAAACGCATACCGACTGTGCATTTCTCGGTCATAGGCAATCACTCGCGATTTGCCTTCATGTCCTTTGCCCGCAAACCCCAACTCCTCCCCCGTCTTGGGGTCGGTGAAGGGGGAGCGGCCTAACGATGGGTAGTTGGGCGAACCTTCTGTGTTGCGTGACTTATCTCCGTTAGGTGCGGGGGCATAACCTTGTGCTGGCAAAAAGTGAAATGCCGTAGGCACATCTTGCCAATAAAAATCCGCCACTTGTCTGCGCATATCCCACGGCAGCACATGGGCCTGTCTATCAAAATACAGCTCCAACACACACTGCTGATCCCACTTACAGGCTTTGGGGTTGCCTCCCCAGCCGCAGTTGGGGCCTTTGCTGTCAGGCTCCATGCGAAACGCCGCCGCCGCCACCCCCTTAAGCTCATCACTGGCCCACTCCAAGGGCATGCCCGTACGTTGCGCCACCTCTTTGGTGTACACCCACACACTCGGGTCGCGCTGAAACACAAAGTCATTGGGCCGTGTGCTGTGCATGTTGCGCCAGTAGGTAGGACTGCCCTCGGCATAGGTGTAGTCCGCTCCGTGTTTGCCTAGCTCTTGGGCTTGGGCGGTATGCGTGGTCATGAGCGTGGTGGTGAATGTTGCCACTGCTGCAAGTGCAAAACCCGAGAGCCACAACCTGCTGGTTTTAATGGCTGCGTGTGTTGAGTGAGTTGTCATCTTTGTGCTCCTGCGGAGATTGATTTTGCAGACCGTCGTCTCAAATTGGTGCCGTTGAACGCGGCGAAAAGAATCTGACAGTGCGCAACATCGTCCGTATTGCGCAAGCGATGAACACCACCGCAGCAGCGCTGCTGCTTGATGCCTCGCTTTAAACAACGCTTGCTATCTAACGAATTTGCAGCAGCAGCTACCGAAGCGGATGCCCCCGCCGAGCCCACTTGCCCGTGATCGAGCATGTCGTCTAAATTGCGTAAGTTCGCAATCGCCATCGTAAAGACCGCAGAACGCGTTCTAACAGATAACTTCTAAGGAAGGTCTGCACAACGCATGAATTTGTAGCGTGACTTGTTACGGACTTCACGATGTGCAATTGTGTGCGTCGATAGCACGATTTTTCGGCGTAAGAGACCCATTTCGTCATCCCACCTTTGCCCTCAGGCCCCT
>NZ_JAVKLW010000003.1:0-20871 GCF_031538885.1 Limnohabitans sp. | reverse complement strand
TCAGCCCACAAAACCAAGCCTTGGACGTGGCTCAGCGCTTCACCCAGTTTTGCCGTGAGCGCGAACAAACCAAACTGTTCTATTACCTGCTCGCCGCGCACAACCCCACGCCTGTGCTCTTGGTTAAAGGCCCCAGCGACAACAAAGCGCAACAGCAGTTTTTGGGCTATGAATGGAGCGGGGCCAAAGGCAGCGAGGGCATACGCTACATTGGCGGCGAATCGGTGCATGACATCAATACGCCCTTGTTTGACCCCAAAGACCGCAGCAACGCCAGCAAAATCAGCCACGTCATACGGCAAGCGTTTGCGGGTGAGGCGCTGCAAATCCCGAGTGAATTGCAGGCCTACGTGACGCAGGCCCCACTGACCGAGTTGTTGGAGTTTGGGCGGGTGGAGTTTGATGCTGTTCTGTCGTTGGCGGTGAAAACGAAAACGTCAGCATTGAGCAGTCGGTGGCCGATGCAGCAGATCGAAACCTTGCTTGTTCCGGTGAACGGTGCAAAAACAAAAATAGAAGAGTCCCAAATTGTTGCGCAGGGAAGGCTGCCAGTCATTACGCAAAGCAGTAATGAGTTCATTACAGGCTATGTTGACGGTGTTGAACCGATTACTGATTTGCCTTTAGTAGTTTTCGGTGACCATACGTGTGCCTTTAAGTTTGTGGATTTTCCATTTGTCCGTGGTGCGGATGGAACGCAAATTTTAAAAACCGATGGTTCAATCATTAGGGAAAAATATTTTTATTACTTCGCTTCTTCAATAAAAATTGAAAATGCTGATCGCTATGAACGCCATTTCAAGTATTTGAAGAAACAAAAGATTCCGCTTCCCCCCCTCAACATCCAACAACAAATCGTTGCCGAATGCGAGGCAGTTGATCAGGCAGTCGATGTGGCGAAGGTAAACATTGAGCAAGCGCGCCAATCGGTCGTACGCAGTTTGGAGGACGCTTCGAAATCAAGCCAGCACGACAAGCTGACTCATATCGCGCAGCGCGTATCTGACAGCATCGATCCGCAGCAACACACTGGGCCTGTAAATTACTTTGGATTAGAAAACATTGAGAGCCAAACAGGGAAAAAAATAGGCAACACCGCCAGCACTTACGGCGCCATTAAAAGTACCAAAACCAGTTTAAAGGCAGGCGATGTGTTGTACGGCAAGCTGCGCCCCAACTTGAATAAAGTGCATCTCGCCACTGAGGACGGCATTTGTTCAACCGACATTTATGTGTTGCGTTTTGCCAATGCCGCATTGGCAAACATCTTTGTGCACTATTTGCGCAGCAAGCCTTTTAACGATGCGGTGCTTCAAACGGTCAGCGGTCAACAGTTGCCCAGAACCTCTTGGACGGCCATGGGACAAATACCCGTTCCAGTTTTTACAGCCGCGCAACAAACCGCATTGTTGGGGCAAGTTGACGCGGCCAACCAAACCATCACCGCAGCCCAAGCCACCATCACCACCGCCCCCGCGCAAAAACAGGCAATTTTGCAGAAGTATTTATGAGCAGCCACACGCCACTGCCAAGCGGTGTCCACGTCTCAGCCCTTCAATCCACATTGAAGTGAACGTGAGAAATGCAGATGCATCGACAAAAGAAAATTCATGGTTAATTTACCCCGCAACGCCCCCCAGCATCTGCAAAGCTTGTTTGCCGCCGTTTTTTGCCAACCGCATCAAACGGCTGAGCAAAAGCCCCAAGGGTTATCTGGTGGACACGGGCATGGCCTGCCACCATGCGGCCATGAGCAGCCCGCAAGCGCTGGGCGGCAGCGCCAACCTCTACCACTGGCGCGCCAGCACGGGGGCTGAGGTGGATTGCATCATCGAGCGCGATGGCTGGCTGCACCCCATCGAAATCAAACTCACCGCCCAACCCACGCGCAAACAAACGCTGGGTTTGCAGGGCTTTCGCAAAGCCCATCCCGACCAACGCATCGGCCACGGACTGATGCTGTGCGCCGTCGAACAACCCCGCTGGATCAGCGAGGATGTGCTGGCGCTGCCTTGGAATTTGCTTTGACAAAATTGCGCCTCCCATGACCGCACAAAACATTCAACTTTTTGAATCCACTCGTGTGCGTTCGCATTGGAGTGCCGAACAGGAAAAATGGTATTTCTCGGTGGTGAATGTGGTGCAGGTGTTGACCGACAGTAGCAACCCCACTGACTACTTGAAAAAGCTGCGCAAGCGCGATGCCGAGTTGGGCAGCTACCTAGGGACAAATTGTCCCCAGGTAGCGATGCCCAGCGAATCTGGTGTCATGCGCAAAACCTTGGCCGTCGACATACCCACACTCTTGCGCTTGGTCCAGTCCATCCCATCACCCAAGGCCGAGCCGTTTAAACGCTGGCTGGCCAAGGTGGGCCACGAGCGCATGCAAGAAATGGCAGACCCTGCGCAAAGCTTAGACCGCGCCCGCGAGAACTGGCAAAAGCTGGGACGCAGTACCAAGTGGATTCAGCAGCGTATGACGGGGCAAGAAACCCGCAACAAGTTGAACGACTACTGGAAGGAAAGCGGTGTGGAAAAGGCCGACGAATTTGCGCTGCTCACCAACATCATTCATCAAGAGTGGGCGGGTCTGAGTGTGAAAGAGCACAAGGCGCTCAAAACCCTGAAAACTCAAAACCTGCGCGACCCCATGAGCGAGGCCGAACTCATCTTCACCGCGCTGGCTGAACTCTCCACCCGTCAGATTGCCCAAACCGAGCAGGCGCAAGGCCTGCAAGAAAATGCCAAGGTCAGCAAAGAAGGTGGGCGTGTGGCCAAACGCGCCAAAGACGATCTGGAAAAACGGACAGGCCAGAAGGTGGTGACGGGCAGCAATTTTTTGCCTCCTTCCAAGACCAACGCACGATTAAAAAAGTAATTTGATTCAAAGCAAAGTAGTTCTATGACGATTGATCTGTTAACCCCCGAAACCTCCATCCCTGAAGCCGACGATGACCAAAGCTTGGGCCGCTACGCCCAACGCGCCTACCTTGAGTACGCCCTCAGCGTGGTCAAAGGCCGTGCCTTGCCCGATGTGTGCGATGGGCAAAAGCCTGTGCAGCGCCGCATTTTGTATTCGATGTCGCGCATGGGCTTGGGCTTTAGCGGCCCCAACAACAACACGGGTGCCAAACCCGTCAAGTGCGCCCGCGTGGTGGGGGATGTGCTGGGCCGTTACCACCCGCATGGTGACAGCGCGGCGTATGAAGCGTTGGTGCGCATGGCGCAAGACTTTGCGCAACGCTACCCATTGATTGACGGTCAAGGCAACTTTGGCTCACGCGATGGTGACGGCGCTGCTGCCATGCGATACACCGAAGCCCGCTTGGCCAAAATCACCACGCTGCTGTTGGGCGAGATTGACGAAGGCACGGTGGACTTTCAGCCCAACTACGACGGCTCTACCGAAGAGCCTAAGCAGCTGCCTGCGCGTTTGCCCTTTGCCTTGCTCAACGGTGCCAGCGGCATTGCCGTGGGTATGGCCACTGAAATCCCCAGCCACAACCTGCGCGAAGTGGCCGATGCGTGCGTGGCACTCATCAAGTCGCCCAAACTCAGCGACGCCGAGTTGCTGCAAATCTTGCCTGGCCCCGATTACCCCGGTGGCGGTCAAATCATCAGCAGCACGGCTGACATTGCCGATGCCTATCGCACAGGACGCGGCTCACTCAAAGTGCGCGCACGTTGGGTGATTGAAGACTTGGCCCGTGGTCAATGGCAACTGGTGGTCAACGAACTGCCGCCCGGCGTGAGCAGCCAACGCGTGTTGGAAGAGATTGAAGAGCTCACCAACCCCAAGGTCAAGACCGGCAAAAAGGCCTTGAGTGCCGACCAAACCCAACTCAAAGCTACCGTGCTGGCCGTGTTGGACGTGGTGCGTGACGAGTCGAGCAAAGACGCCCCCGTGCGTTTGGTGTTCGAACCCAAGACCCGCACGATTGAGCAACAAGAACTCATCACCACCTTGCTGGCGCACACGAGCTTAGAAACTTCGTCGTCCATCAACCTCACCATGGTGGGTATTGATGGCCGCCCTGTGCCAAAGTCCTTGCGCGAGATGTTGACCGAGTGGGTTGAGTTCCGCTCAGCCACTGTTCTAAGACGGTCGCAGCACCGTTTGAACAAAGTGCTGGACCGCATCCATATCTTGGAAGGTCGCCAGTTGGTGTTGCTCAACATCGACGAGGTGATTGCCATCATCCGTCAGAGCGACGAGCCCAAGCAGGCGTTGATGGAGCGCTTCAAACTCAGCGAGCGACAAGCCGAAGACATCTTAGAAATTCGCCTGCGTCAGCTGGCGCGTTTGGAAGCTTTTCGGATTGAGCAAGAGCTCAAAGAGTTGCGTGACGAACAAGCCAAGCTCGAAGACATCGTGGGTAACCCATCAGCGCTGCGCCGCTTGATGGTCAAAGAAATTGAAGCCGACGCCAAGACCTTTGCCGACCCACGCCGCACGCTGATTCAAGAAGAGAAAAAAGCCGTGGCCGAAGTCAAGGTGGTGGACGAGCCCGTGACGGTGGTGGTCTCTGAAAAAGGTTGGGTACGCGCCCGTACAGGTCACGGCCACGAAGCCAGCGCCTTTGCCTTCAAGGCTGGCGATGGCTTGTACGGCACGTTTGAGTGCCGCACGGTGGACACCTTCATCGCGTTTGGCTCGAACGGCCGCATCTATTCGGTGCCCGTCTCCGCCTTGCCCGGCGCGCGTGGCGATGGCCAACCGGTGACCACTTTGATCGACCTCGAAGCAGGCACCCAACTGCTGCACTACATGGCTGGCCCCGCTGGCGCAACCTATTTGCTCAGCAGCTCGGGCGGCTATGGTTTCATGGCCAACATTGAGCACATGATTTCGCGCAACAAAGGCGGTAAAGCCTTCATCACCGTGGGTGAGGGCGAAACCGTGTGCCGTCCGTCACCTGCCAGCGGTGGCTCGGGCGCGCAGCTTTTGGCTCCTGCCACGCATGTGGCTTGTGCGTCGACTGGTGGCCGCTTCTTGACCTTTGAGTTGTCTGAACTCAAGTCCATGGAAAAAGGCGGTCGTGGCTTGATGCTGATTGATCTCGAAGCCAAAGACACCTTGGCTGGCGCGGCCGCGTACACCCGCAGCGTGCGCATCGAAGGCATTGGCCGAGGCGGTAAAGTGCGTGAAGAAACGTTGGAAATTCGCAGTTTGAACAATGCCAAAGCGGCACGCGCTAAAAAGGGCAAAGTAGCAGACTTAGGTTTTAAGCCGAATGCGGTGGTGCGGGTGGAGTAAGTCAATCCACAAACAAAAAAGCGGCTCAACGAGCCGCTTTTTTGTGGGGTACCGAGAATTAAGCTTTGGCTTTTTCTTTGGTGGCTACCGCTGGTGTAGCGCCGTCTGCAGGTGCTGCCTCTTTCTTAGGAGGGCTGCAGTCAAAGCACACAAACATGGATGAACCCAAGATGCGTTTGAATGAACCATTGTTGCGGGGCTTATGAACGCCACACTTGATGCAGCTCATGGTGTCGCCAGTGCGGCCAAGACCTTCGAAGGGTGAACCGCCTTTTTTCGACTTGTAGCGCAAACCGTCGTTGGAGATTTCTGTTTTTTCTGGGCGTGACATTCGTTTTAGTTCTCGAGGCAAAGATGCTATTTTCGCAAATTAATCAACCGTTCTGACAAGCGGCCCTCAAAAACCTCAAAATTCACCGCAAATAGCGCTTTGAAAACTTCAAAACGCTGGGCCCAATGCGTTTTGAGATGGTTTGGCGGTGTTTGGCAAACAGCACGTAGGCCGGTTGCAGCACCGGCATGAGCCACTTACGCGACAAAACCCAAGCCAAAACAGGCAGTTTGGTCAGCCGGTAGGCAGTGGCAAACACGGGCACACCCACCAGCACTTGGCCATCGGCGGTGCGGCCATGAATCTGCGCCATGGCGGCTTCGCACGAGATGTTGTGGCCCGCAGCCTCAAAGCCAGTTTGGGTGACGTCCACAAAGGCCAGCTGGCCCCGCGCATTGCGGCTTTGCAAAAAATCTATCTCAGCCACGCACAGCGGGCACTGGCCGTCGTAGTACAGCGTGAGTTCGGGCGTGGAGGTGGCAGTTGTGGTTTGCATTGGAACGTAGGCTAGCACGGCTGAACAGGGCAGGGCTTTCCAAAGGGTAATCGGGCAGAATTGATCGCATGACCCAAGCTTGCTTTGATACATCCACCACCGCCACACAACGTGTGGTCAGCGCGCTAGAAGGCGCTGCCAGCCCAGCCGCGCAACATGTGTTCACGCAGCTCTATGCCGATGCCGCGCGTGCCACTTCGCAGCAACGTGATGCGCAGGCACAAGCAGGCCGCAGCCTAGGTGCGTTGCACGGCGTGTGCATCACCCTCAAAGACAACATCGACGTGGCGGGCGAAACCACCATGGCCGGTGGCGTGGTGTGCGCTGGCGAAGCGCCCGCGTTACAGGATGCACCTGTGGTGCAACGCTTGCGCGATGCAGACGCGGTGGTGCTGGGCAAAACAAATATGAGCGAATTCGCGTTTTCGGGCGTGGGCATCAACCCCCACCAAGGCACACCCGTGAACCCCGCAGACACAACGCAGGCTCGCGTGCCCGGTGGCTCGTCGTCAGGTGCGGCAGTGTCTGTGGCGTTGGGGCTGGCAGAGGTGGGCATTGGCACAGACACGGGCGGTTCTATCCGCATCCCTGCGGCGTTGTGTGGTTTGGTGGGCTACAAGAGTACGCAAGCGCGCATTCCACGAACGGGCGTGATGGAGTTGTCGCGTACGCTGGATACGGTGGGCAGCATCACCCGCTCTGTACGTGCATGTCTGGCGGTGGATGCGGTGATGTCGCAGCAGCCTTTGCCCACGGATGCCGCCAACTTGCGCGGTTTGCGTTTTGCTGTGCCGCAAACTTTGATGATGGACGATTTGGACGCCACAGTGTCCCAAGCTTTTGCGCGAACTTTGCGGCACATCGCAGAGGCAGGTGCACAGGTGGTGGAGATTCCTTTTCAAGCCCTCGGTGACATTGCAGCGCTCAGCATGCCTGGCGGTTTCTCGCCCATTGAAGGCTACGCGGCACATCACGCGCGCATAGCGCACGGTGCCGAGCGTATCGACCCGCGCGTGGTGGCCCGCATGATGTTGGGCAAGGGCATCAGCGCACAAGACTATTTAGAGCTGCACAGACGCCGCAACGCATGGATTGAAGCGGCGCAACAAACGCTGTGTGGTTTTGACGCCATGCTGTCGCCTACCGTTGCGATGGTGGCACCGCTGATCGCACCATTACTGGACGATGATGATGCGTTTTTCAAAGTGAACCGTTTGCTGTTGCGCAACCCCGCCGCTATCAATTACATGAATGGATGTGCTTGGAGTTTGCCTTGCCACCAAGCAGGCGAGCTGCCCGTGGGGTTGATGGTGTCATCCACCGCTGGACAAGACGCGCACTTGGCACGGGTGGCTTTGGGGTTAGAAAATTTCATGTATTCCTTACATGCTTAGACCACAATCGTTTTGTTGAGAGAAAGGGAGCGACTTATGAATACTAAGTTTGGCGCACTGGCATTGGGTGTATTGCTGGGAGCCAGTGCTAGCGCAGCTTTGGCGCACGGTCCGTATGGCGGCTATCGGGGCTTACTACTGTCGTGAGACGGGTCAGTATTTTCCGATGGTGCAGACCTGTGCCAGCCCATGGTTGGTGGTGCTGCGGTGAACCGTTTGTAAAGCTGTCATCCGTTGATGGCTGCGGTGCGTTGTAGTGATACCTTTTTATCAAAGTGAGTTCACCATGAAGCGAATTTCTATCCTTTTGGCTTGTTTGCTGTCTACCGTGTTGGCTGTGCCCGCACAAGCGCATGGCTTCGGTCATGGCGGAGGTTTTGGTGGGCATCACGGTGGTGAGGGTTATGGTTATGGTTACCGCGGTGGGTGGGGCAACAACTGGGGCGCTCCTGTGCTCGGTGCTGCGTTGGTCGGTAGCGTGATTTACGCTGCCAGTACACCCAGCTATGCGGTGCCGCAAACGCTGGTGGTGCAACAGCAATACGCACCTCCTAGCCGCGTGGCGTATTTCTGTCCGACTGCGCAGCAGTACTACCCCAATGTTGCAAGTTGCCAAGTCCCTTGGCAGCCTGTCGGGTACTAAATAGAAAAAGCCGGGCTAGCCCGGCTTTTTCGTGGGTCAATATTTTTAAAGCGTGATGACTTCTTTGTGACCTAAGCGGTTGGAGTAGCGCACTTTGCCACCCGTGGTTTCTAACTCCACTCGGGCACTGCGACCTCCATACACATGGTGTTTGAGCCATTCCAGTTCTTGCTTCATCGCAGCGTCGCCTGCCACTACGCGACTCCAGCAGCGTAGCTCGGCCGCCCAGCGGTAGTTGCGTGCTTTGAGTTTGTCTTTGGTCTCAAACGGTGAGTTGATGGCGTACACCTTTTGCTGAGGTTTGTTCAAGGTCAGCAGCACGGCCAGCAGCGCCGTTTGTTGGCTTTGTGGCAGCACAAGGTTCAGCAGTTCGAGCAAGGCCCAACAATCGGCCTCGGCGCGGTGGGCTTCATAAAAATAGCCTTGTGTGCTGAGCAGATACTCCAGCTTGGCAGAGCCAAAACCTTCTTCACGCCAGTCAATGTCTTTGATGCTGCATGCCCAGTTGAGTTGTTCAAACAGGGGCCAGCGTGCTTCCACAAATGGACGGTCAAACGCCGCGTTGTGGGCAATGACCACATCGACATTGTGTAAAAACGCAGCCACGCGTGCATCGTCAATACGCTGGCCCTGAACCATCTCGTCGGTGATGTGATGGATGGTGATAGAGCTAGGTGGAATGGCAAAGCCTGGATCTTCCAACTCGTCAAACAGATCGCTGACGCGGTAGACCACGCCTGTGATGGGGTCGAATTCAAAAGCCAGCATGCCCAGCTCAATCACTCGGTCGGTGGCCACATCAAAGCCGGTGGTCTCGGTGTCGAGCACGACGCCTCTGCTCAGTTTTTGGCCTAGGGCTGGGGTGTTGAACACACGGCCTGGCACGAGGCGGCGTAGCACGCGGTAATCTGGGTGTTGTTCGAGTTGTTGGGCAAGTTGTTCGATGTCTTGTGTCATGGGGTTCATGTTAAACGTACTCGGCCTGAGTGGCATTGCGCTTGGCAATCGCATGCGACAAAATAAACCCTGCGGCACAAGCAGTGGGCGCACGGCGTGGAATAAGGGCGGGTGAAACGTAGATTTAGTCTGTCAGATCTAAAGCTGCACCATCTCGACGCAAAACACTTGTCAAAGCTGAACTTGTCTTTAAAATACCGTTATGCTGCACTGCAACATAACTTTGGCCAAGGGGCTGGGTTCAGAGCAGTTTGACCATCCTTTTTAATTTTGGAGATTTGAAATGACTTTGACCCCTGAACAAGTGATCGCCGCTAACAAAGCGAATTTGGAAACGTTGGTTGGTTTGACCAACAAAGCTTTCTCGGGTGTGGAACAACTCATCGAGTTGAACTTGGCCGCTGCCAAGAGCACCTTGGCTGACTCACAAAAACAAACCAACGCTGCTTTGAGCGTGAAAGATGCCCAAGAGCTGTTGGCTTTGCAAGCTAGCTTGTTCCAGCCTTTGGCTGAAAAGGCTGTGGCTTACAACCGCCACCTGGTTGAAATCGCAACAGGTACAGGTTCACACTTCCAAGGTCACTTGGAGTCCAAAGTGGCTGAAGCTCAAAAAGCTTTCCACGCCATGGTGGACAACGCTGCCAAAAACGCACCTGCCGGTTCTGAAGCTGCTGTAGCCGCATTCAAAACAGCAGTGTCCGCAGGCAACAACGCACTGGAATCTGTGCAAAAAGCGGTCAAGCAAGCCACGGACGTTGCTGAAGCCAACTACAAAAACATCGCAGAAACAGCTTTGAAAACAGCAAAGTCAGCTGCTAAGAAGCGTTAATTTTTAAGGTTTTCCAAGACCTCCTCAGCGGCTCCTTCGGGGGCCGTTTTTTTTGGCGCGTGCGGCTGTTTGATTCAAGTTCTAATAGGATTTCAAAAAACAAAGGAGCGCGGCGGTGGACAAAGTCGATGGTGTTGTGATTGGTGCGGGTGTGGTGGGTTTGGCTGTGGCGCGCGCCTTGATTCAGGCCGCACCCGACAGTGCTCGCGAATGGCTAGTCTTAGAAGCCGCAGATGCCATTGGGACGGGCACCAGTTCGCGTAACAGCGAGGTCATTCATGCAGGCATTTATTACGCATGCGGTTCACGCAAAGCGCAGTTGTGCGTGCAAGGTCGCCACATGCTTTACGCCTATGCAGCCCAACGTGGTGTGGCACATCAACGTTGCGGCAAGTTGATCGTGGCGACACACGCGGAGCAACTGCCTGTACTGGATGCAATTTTGCAAAAAGCCCACGCCAATGGCGTGAACGATGTGGTCAAACTTAGCGCCGCTCAAGCGCAAGCCATGGAGCCCGCGTTGTCATGCGTGGCTGCTTTGCATTCGCCCAGCACAGGGATTGTGGACAGCCACGGTTTGATGTTGAGTCTGCAAGGTGATTTCGAAAATGCCGGTGGCATCGTGGCGCTGAACTCGCCCGTGGCATCTGCTGTGTGCAGTGATGAAGGCATTTGGCTGCGCATGGCCGATGGCTCGGAATTGTTGGCACAAACCGTGGTGAATGCGGCGGGTCTGCACGCACCTGCGTTAGCGCATCAGTTTGCCGGCTTGGCTGCATCGCATGTGCCACAGGCTTACTTTGCCAAGGGTAACTACTTCACGTTGTCGGGTAAGTCACCGTTTTCACGGTTGATCTACCCCGTGCCCGAAACCGCTGGCCTCGGCGTGCACTTGACCTTAGACCTCGGCGGTCAAGCCAAATTCGGCCCCGATGTGCAATGGGTGGATGGCCCAGATGATTTGCTGGTATCCACCGAACATGCGCCAGCCTTCTATGAAGAAATTCGCAAATATTGGCCTAGCTTGAGTGATGACGCATTGCAAGCTGGCTACGCCGGCATTCGTCCCAAAATTTCTGGCCCTCATGAGGCGGCAGCTGACTTTTGCATTCAAGGGCCAGAGGTGCATGGGATCAAGGGCTTGGTGAATTTGTTTGGCATCGAGTCGCCGGGCTTGACCAGTGCGCTGGCCATTGGTGAGGCCGTTGTTCATGCTTTGTATAAAAGTTATCATGGTGGACATGAATAAACGCTTGTTTTTCGGCGTTTGCCTGACGCCGTTCTTGTTTGCATGTTCGACGTCATTGCGTCACTATGCGCCGGCTGCTTCCCCATCGCCGAGCTATCCCAGTAACCCCGCCAAGCGCCAAGACATCGTCATGCAAGCCATGGCCATGCTTGACCGTGGCTACACCTATGGCGGAAAGAAGTTGCACACCGGCTTTGACTGTTCAGGCCTGGTGTCCTTTGTCTACAAAGAATCCGCAGGCATTGCACTTCAGGGCAGCGCGGCCCAAATGGCTGAGCTTGCCAAACCGATTGACCCCACGCTGGCCCATCCTGGCGACTTGGTGTTTTTCAACACCTTGGGCAGCGCGTTCTCGCATGTGGGCATCTTTATTGGCTCTGGCAAATTCATTCATGCGGCCAACGAACGAACGGGTGTCAAAACAGAACGCTTGAACAACACTTATTGGGCCAAACGTTTCGAAGGCTATCGTACGTTTTTTGCCTGAGCGCTTGGGTGTCAGGCGTGTGCGCGAATCGCTTGCGCGGCTTCTTTGACCAGGGCGGGCCCCCTGTAAATCAGGCCGGTGTAAATCTGCACCACGTCAGCACCCGCTTTGATTTTGGCCACCGCATCGGCGCCGCTCAAAATACCGCCCACGCCCATGATCGGGAAGTCAGGTCCCATCGCCGCACGCAACTGGCGAATGACGTCATTGCTTTTCTCAAACACCGGTGCGCCAGACAGTCCGCCTGTTTCCTCGGCATGCGCCATGCCTTGCACGGCATCGCGGGCGATGGTGGTGTTGGTGGCGATCACGCCCCATCGACTTTCGGATGCTGGCGTTCCCTCATGCACACAGTGGCGCTTCAAGGTGGCGGCAATCACCACGATTTGATCACGGTCCAAATCGGGCGCAATTTTGATGAACACGGGCACTTGCTTGTGGTGGTGTTGGGCCAATTCATCGCGGCGTTGGGCCAACGTACCAATCAGTGCATCCAGCGCCGCATCGCTTTGCAGTTCGCGCAGGTTTTTGGTGTTGGGGCTCGAGATGTTCACCGTCACGTAGTCGGCGTGGGGGTACACGCCGTCGAGGCAAGTCAGGTAGTCGTCGGTCGCATTCTCAATGGGCGTGGCGGCGTTCTTGCCGATGTTCAGACCCAGCAACATGGGGGCGCCACCTTGCTTGGTTGGATTGCTGCGGAACTTGGCGAGCTTCACATTGGACAAGAAGGCATCTAAGCCGTCGTTGTTAAAGCCAAGGCGGTTAATCAAAGCATTGGCTTCGGGCAAGCGAAACATGCGTGGCTTTGGGTTGCCGGGTTGGCCCTTGGGCGTGACGGTGCCGACTTCGACAAAGCCAAAACCCATCGCAGCCAAGCCGTCGATGCAGTGCGCGTTTTTATCCAAACCTGCCGCCAAGCCCACGCGGTTGGGGAAGGTCAAGCCAGCCAGTTGCACGGGGTCTTGCACGCGTTCTTGGCAATAGGCCCAAGCCAGCGGCGTGTTTTGTGTGCGGGCCAACAGGGCCAGCGTGTGCTCATGCGCGGTTTCGGCATCCATGGCAAACAGAAAAGGGCGGGCAAGGGAATAAGGCAACAATGACATGGATAATCTCAAGCTTTCATAGAACCCTCGGATTTTCGCCCATGAACACGCCTGTCCATACCGCACCTTTGTCTCAAGATGAATTGAAAACTTTGGTGGGCCAAGCCGCTCTGCAATACGTGGTGCCCGGCGAGGTGGTGGGCGTGGGCACAGGCTCGACGGTGAACAAGTTCATCGACGCACTGGCCACCATCAAAGACCAAATCAAAGGCGCCGTGTCTAGCTCGGTCGCTTCTACCGAACGCTTGCAAGCCTTGGGTATCCCCGTGTTTGAAGCTGCTGAGGTGCAAAGCCTGTCGGTGTACATCGACGGTGCCGACGAAATCGACCACCAAGGCCACATGGTCAAGGGCGGTGGTGCTGCCTTGACCCGCGAAAAAATTGTGGCTGCGCAATCCAAGATGTTTGTGTGCATTGCCGATGAAAGCAAACTCGTCGATGTGCTCGGTGCGTTTCAGTTGCCCGTGGAAGTCATCCCGATGGCGGCTGCACGCGTGATGCGCCAGTTCGCCGCGATGAGTGGTATCGCCAAGCTGCGCTTGAAAGACGGCCAACCGCTGGTCACTGACAACGGCCAACACATCATGGATGTGACGGGCCTGAAAATCAGCAACCCCTTGCAGTTTGAGACCGAAGTCAGCCAATGGCCGGGCGTGGTGACGGTGGGGGTGTTCGCGCATCAAAAAGCACAGGTGTGTTTGCTGGGTACCTCCACTGGCGTGAAGACGCTGAAGTTTTGAAAAGCCTAGTACCGTCCTATCGCGCATTGGTGCTGGGTGCATCGGGTGCGCTTGGGGCGGCTTTTGTGGAGGCTTTGCAAGCCGATGACGCTTGCGCCGAAGTGGTGGGTTTGTCGCGCAGCTCGCAACCCTCGTTTCGTTTAGAAGACGAAGCCAGCATGGCGCTGGCAGCCACGGCTGTGCAAGGCCCGTTTCACCTCATCATCGATGCCACGGGCGCGCTGACGATTGGCGGGCATGGGCCAGAGAAGCACATGGGCGCACTCAACGCGTTGCAATTGGCCCGTGCGTTTGAAGTCAACACCATCGGCCCCGCGTTGTTGCTCAAGCACTTTGTGCCCTTGCTGGCGACAGACCAACGCTGCATCTATGCCAAGCTGTCGGCGCGTGTGGGCAGCATCAGCGATAACCGCAAAGGGGGTTGGCATGGCTACCGCGCCGCCAAAGCAGCGTTGAATATGGTGCTGCAAACTGCCGCGATTGAAGCTTCACGCAAACGCCCGCAACTGGTGGTCGCTGCGATGCAGCCGGGCACGGTGGCATCCAACTTGTCTGCACCGTTTGTGCCTGCGAAAGATTGCCTCACGCCCGCGCAATCGGTGGCAGGTCTACTTGGTGCTTTGGATGCGTTACCCGCGCAAGCTGCGGCGCACTTTGTGGATCACCAAGGCGAAGCGATTGCTTGGTAATTCTCCATAGTGGTATTTAGCTAAAACAAAACCCGCCGAAGCGGGTTGTGTGGTTGGCAGAAGAAGATTGACTTTGTGGGCCATGACCCAAGTGTTTTAACGTTGTGTTTTTGTGACTGGAATAATCTGCGCTGCAACAATGCAAACAAAGATAAGCAAACCACCTGCCCACTGAAGAAGCGACAGTCTCTCTCCCAGCCAGATTTGGGCCGCCAAGGTGGCAAACAAAATTTCCGAGCTCAACAAAATAGCGGCATGTGTCGGATGCGCATACCGCTGGGCAAACACTTGAAGCGTGAAGGAAATGCCCACTGAAAGAACGCCCGTGAAAGCAATGGTTGGCAAGGCCTTGCGAAGGGCATCGACGGTAGGGGCCTCAAGCATCCATGCCAACAACCCTGCTAGCGCACTGCATGCGAAAAATTGAATGCAACTCAATTGAAAAGGGGCAGGCTTTCTTTGCACAAAAGCTCCGAGCAAGACGACATGAAAAGCCCAAAAAATCGTACTTGCCAGCACCAGTAGATCGCCTGTACGCCATCCGTCTAGGCTCGCATCCGTGAGAAGCACGGTACCGACGAGGCTACCGGCCGCCAGTGGCCAAATACTGCGGTGCGGTTGACGTCGCTCGAGCAACCAAAACAGCAGTGGAACCATGGGCACATAAAGCGCTGTGAGAAAACCCGCATTAGAAACCGTGGTGTAAAGAAGGCCGATTTGTTGAAGAGCACACCCAAGAAACAGCAGCACTCCGAGTGAAATCCAAGACAGTCGATCATGTGGGGTGACCTTGATGCCTGATCGTTGCAATTGAACATGCTCATGCCAGGCCCAAGGTAAGACGAACAATGCGCCTAACAGAAAGCGTGCGCTTGTAAAAGTCAGTGGTCCAACATGCGCCATCCCCAATTGCTGGGGAACAAAGGTGATACCCCAAATCAGCGCGACGAGGAGCAATGCAAGGTTGGCATGTCCATGTGTCATAGCGGTCTTTCAATAGCAAAGATGCTGTAGCAATTAACAAAAAGCCTACCAAGGCAATGCCTCGGTAGGCTTGGCGTGAGATCCAGAAAGAAGACGCGCAGAGCGCGCTAAGCGTTCTGGATATCCATCACATCAATTGATGTTGTAGCGAGCAAGCAAGTTCACGCGAGACATGTCGCCGATTCGGCCTGCGAGGGTTTCGCGCTTTCCGATGATGTACTCGGCGCCAATTTCGACGGGTTTGATGGGGTTCCAGAATCCACCAATGTGAAATTGTTGTACTTTGCGGTTGACGCCATAGCGACCACTGTCAAGTCCATCCGCACCATCGAGTCCACCGTCAAGACCATTCGCCTTAGCCCATGTGGTGTAACCGTTTTCATGATGTTTTTGTTGCCCATAGACAAGGTTCATGCGCAGGCTGTCGCTGAATTTCTTTTGATATCCAAGCACAATACCAGTGGCTTTTTCCAGCTCAATAGCGCCAGTGTTGGCGTTATAACCAGCACCTTCGATGTAGTTGAAGTAGCGCCCAATGCCCGTACCGCTCGTGACGATCCAACTGATGAAGTCTTCGCCAACGGTCTTGATCTGACCGCTAGCAGCCATGCCAGTTCCGCGTTTGGCGCTGTTGATGCCCTGAACAACAGTTCCGCCATCGTTTGTTGTATGGGTGCCGCCATTATTAACTTGGATTTCGTGGCTGACTGCCCGCAGGTTCAAAGCGCCCCAATCAAAGGCGCGATCCCAGCGCACAATCAAGTCAGGTTTTTTTGAAAAACCACTGCTCATCGCTGTTCCTGTTGCATCTAGTACATAGCTGACTGAGTTTTCGAGTGCGACGGTGTAGTTACCCGATTGTGGCGTGGCGTAGGTGTAACGAATTTGTGGCTGACGCAGGAAGGTTCCTCCAATGGGGCCATTGAAGTCCACCGTTTCAGGCGTGTTGTCTAAGTCCATAAAAGTGGACCACGATTGCCCCACCAAAAAACCACCCATTTGGAAGTAGGCTTGGCGCAAACGCAGGCCGTAGCTATTGGATACTTGTTGTGTATAAATTTGTGCTTGACCATCACCAGAAACAGCAGAGTTTCCTGAGCGTGGGTCGTTGTTGAAGTCGCCTTCAATTTTGACGCTCACTTGCCCATATGGGCTGGGTGTGGCGGCTTCTAACCCGAGGCGTGATGTCCGTGCGTACATAAAGGTACGCCCTGTTTTGTTAGCCTGCGCAGAGCCACGCAGAGGCGCGTAGGGTAGAAAAGTGGAGTAGTCGTTGTCGCTGTTATCGCCTTTGGCTTCACGCACCATGTTCAACTCTGCAATGCCGTACACGCGCAAAGAAGAGTCGGTATTGGGAATGCGCAATGAGCCAGGGGCGTCACCGACGACCACATTTTCTTTGGTGCTTGAATAGAGCTGATCTTTGAGGCCTTGAATTTCTCTCTCAAGTTTGTTAATGCGTGCAGCCGTATCGCTTTGGGCCATAGCGGGTGCTGCTACGCACCAAAAGCCTGCGGTTAACAGGGCCAAGCTGAGTGGGGAGAGTGTGGAATTTTTTTTCATGATGATCTTTCTGAAAATAAAACAGGATGAAGAAACAAAGTCAAAACTAGTTTTTGACTTGGGACAAAAAGGCTTTGGCTCTTTGGTGGGAGGGTGCCGTGAAGAACGCTTGTGGCGTGGTGTCTTCAAGGATGCAACCTTGATCAAAGAAGATTAAGCGATCGGCAACTTCGCGTGCAAAACCCATCTCGTGGGTGACGACCAACATCGTGATGCCAGAGGCAGCCAGCTCGCGCATGACAGTCAACACCTCCCCGACCATTTCTGGATCGAGTGCAGATGTGGGCTCGTCAAAGAGCAAGACTTGTGGCTCCATGGCAAGTGCGCGGGCGATAGCCACGCGCTGCTGTTGGCCCCCAGACAATGCGATGGGGTACTTGTCTGCATGTTCGCTCAGACCTACTCGATCAAGCAGTTTCATGGCACGTGCTCGTGCATTGGTTTTATCAAGACGACGTACGCACAGAGGGGCGAGCATGATGTTTTGCAAAACTGTCAAATGAGAGAACAAGTTAAAGCTTTGAAACACCATGCCAACTTCACTGCGGATAGCCGCCAAACTGGCGGGCGAGTCTTCCACAAGGCGACCATTGATCGTGACGGAACCGCTGTCAAACGATTCCAATCGGTTCAAGGTTCGCAAGAAGGTAGACTTTCCTGAGCCTGATGGGCCCAAGATGACTGTGACTTGCCCTTTGACAAAAGTTGCATTCACACCTTTGAGTGCATGAAACTCGCCAAAACGCTTTTGTAAGTCACGTACTTCGATGAAAGCATGAGGTGTATGAGTGGATGGTTGCATGTGGGTCACTCCCTAGCGCTTTTGTCCAACGTCCAACTGCTTTTCAAGCGCGCTGGTCATTGTTGTAAAGGCTGTTGTCAAAACAAGGTATATGCAAGCTGTGCCCAAAAATACAGGAACAGGCTGATAGCTTTCTGTTTGGACGCGATACCCCACCATCGTTAACTCCACCACGCTGATCGAATACGCCAGCGACGAGTCTTTGACTAAAGAGGCCAAGTTGTTTGCCAAGGCTGGCAATGCAACTCGCATGCTTTGCGGTAGTACGACTTTGAAGAACGTTTGCATTGACGTTAGTCCAAGTGCTTGCGCTGCTTCGGTTTGTCCGTGTGGTACAGACAAAATGCCTGCACGTACACATTCAGAGTTGTATGCGCCGACATTGAACGCCAGTGCGATGACTGATGTTGCAAAGTCAGAGATTTGCCAGCTTTCTGGAAAAACCTCTGGGACGACCAACCAGACAAACAGAATTTGCAATAGCAGTGGCGTACCTCGGATAACCCAAACATAAACATCACAGAGCCAACGTATCGGTGCTACTCGCGAGAGCTTTCCAACTCCGACAAGAACACCAATCACAACACCCGCACTCCCAGCGACCAGCGTTAGCTGCACAGTCACCCAAGACCCGTTTGCAAATTGCTCAGCTGCAGGGCCAATCGGTGCTGGGAGCCATGACAAGAAGTATGAGAGCGTTGTGAGGAACGCTAACAACCCAAGCATGGCAACTGCTGCCTGCCACATAGGCCTTCGTTTAGCAAGAAACTTCATCATGTACGGCTTAGTTGCAGCTGATGTCAGTACGGAAGTACTTTTGGCTCATCTTCAGGTAGTTACCACTGCTCATCACCTTTACCAAAGCGATGTTCCATTGCTCTTTAAGGTCGGTATTGTTTTTATTCAAAATCATTGAAACGCGTTCAACAAAAACTTGCTCGCCAGAGACAATTCCTGCATCAGCATTTTTCTCAAGCGTGGACTTAATTAACCATTTGTCGGAAATCCAAGCATCTGTTTTGCGGGCTTTGAGCGCTGAAAAAGCTTCAGGGTCTGCCTTGTACGTTTTGAGTTCTTTGATACCTGGAATTTTTTTCGCGTTGTCTAAATAACTGGTGCTGACTTGTACGCCGACGGTTTTACCTTGTAGCGCCTTGACCGTGAGTGGGCCGTCTGTATGGGCGGCAATGACACCTCCCGTGCAATAGTGTGGATTGGCAAAATCAACTGCTTTGGCGCGATCTTCCGTGTAACCATGCGATGCAATGGCAAAGTCGAAACGATCTTGTCTGATGGATGCGACTTGCGCGTCAAAGGCGAGTGCTTTCCATTCGATTTTTAACCCCATCTCCTTGGCAACAGCTTCGGCCAACTCGACTTCAAAGCCTGTCAATTTAGGTCCCTCGAAGTAGTTGAATGGGAAAAAGGCACCTTCAGTCGCTGCGATCAATGTGCCCGATTCTTTAATCGTGTTCCAGTCTCGCGCGTGTGTCCACGTTGGGAAGAAGGCTGCCAAACTACAAATGGCAGCGATGAGCTGATGTGAAATTTTCATGGAGTGTCTCCTGTTTTTAAAAATGAAAGTGAATGTTTGTTTTGATTTTTAGCCAAGCGTTCTGACGTAAAACGCCTTGCTAATTTGTACGTTTCAAGAGAGTGATGGGATGAAATTTTTGAGAGGATTCCTTTCGAAAATTAATTGGATAGATGTGAAGAGTTGGCTCGCAGGAGTGTGCTTTTGCCAAATAAGCTTTCGACCAAATCGACAGCGAGAAGGGCGGTTTGGTTTTGATGATCCAATGCTGGATTGAGCTCTACAATGTCCAGTGAACCTAAGCATTGGGTATCTGCAATCATTTCCATGCACAACTGCGCTTCGCGGTAGTTGGGGCCACCTTGTACCGTTGTCCCAACCCCAGGTGCAATACCTGGGTCAAGAAAATCGACATCCAAGCTGACATGTAAGTGCGTATTCGAGTCAATGCCTTGTAGTGCTTGAGAAATGGTTTGCCTCATACCCACTTCGTCAATGTGGCGCATGTCAAAAACGGGGGCTTTGTGATCGTGTAAGAGCTGTCTTTCGCCTGCATCGACGCTACGAATGCCGACCCAGCGAACATCTGCAGGCTTCAATGCGGGGCTCTGCCCAGACAGGCCCGTCAGCTCATCGGGCCCCAAACCACACAGACACGCCAGTGGCATGCCATGCAAATTTCCACTAGGCGTAATAACGCTGATGTTGAAATCTGCATGAGCATCTAGCCACAACACACGCAGTGTTTTCTTTTGCTCACGACACCATCTAGCCACGGCACTGATCGAGCCCAACGCCAAGCAGTGATCTCCACCCATGACGATTGGCAATTGCCCCTGCGCCAGTTCACGATAAACCATGTTGTGCAAACTCTGGTTCCAGTGGATAACCTCTGCCAGATGCCTGTAACCGTTGACGGGTGCAGCCTCCGGATTGATGGGGCCAGAAATATCACCTTCATCTCGCACGAAGTTGCCGTATCGTGATATCGCTTGCACAATGCCCGCGACTCGCAAGGCTGCGGGCCCCATGCGCGCACCGATGTCACTTGCGCCAATATCTGTAGGAGCACCGATGAGACTCACGTTTTTCATATGAAAGCTTTACTCCGTATCAAAAATAATTACAGAATTTTGACCAGAGGCCGTGTCATAACAAATACAATTTATGATATATTTCGGTAATATTTTGAGCAAAACGTCAGGGAAGGTTAACGTTATGAGTCTTGTGGATGCACTAGACCAGCAATTAATCAGTTTGTTGCGGCGCGATGCGCGTATGAGCGTGGCAAATTTAGCACATAAGCTAACAGTTTCACGCGGAACAATAACAAATAGAATTAATAAGCTTGAAAAGCAAGGGGTGATCGTGGGGTACGCCGTCCAGCTTCGCCCAGACGCTATACCAAACAATATCCGCGCTTGGATGAGTATCGTTGTAGCAGGGAATGAGACGCGGGTGGTGGTCGCCAGTTTGTTGGGGGAGCCAGGTGTTGCTTGTTTGCATGACACCAACGGACGCTGGGATTTGTTGGCGGAGTTGCGTGCGGAAAATCTATCTCAATTGTCGGATGTTTTAGAGCGCATCCGTCTTATTCGTGGCATACAGACCAGTGAAACCAGTATCCATTTGGCATCCTACCGCTAAGATGAAATAGGCCAACTAAGCATGAGCTGAACCTGCCCCTGTTGGACGTACCTCTTAGCTGGTCAATTATGCGGCCTTCAATAGCTGTGCCGCGTTCCAGCTTTTCTCAAACTGCATCGGGCTGACATAGCCCAATGTAGAGTGAATTCTGCGGTGGTTGTAGAAC
>NZ_JAVKLW010000025.1:0-61292 GCF_031538885.1 Limnohabitans sp. | reverse complement strand
CCTTCACCGCGGCGCAGTGGCAAAGCATTGAGCAAGCGCTGTTGCTGCAAACCACAACCAGCGCCACACAAGGTGACCGCACCTTCACGGTGAGCTACACCGACTTGGGCGGCAACACCAGCGCGACAGCGGTGCAGACCGCCAAGGTCGATATGCAGGCGCCTGAGCTTGACATGGATGGTGCTAGCAGTAGCACCAATTGGGCGCTCCCCCTGCAGCTCAAGTCAACACAGTATGCTTTGAGCAATGCGTTGAGCCTGACCGATGCGAGCACGATTGGCAAAATTTCGATTGCTGTCAGCCCCTCCTCGCCGCCAGATGGCGTGAACGAATGGTTCTGGATTGCGGGCACACAAATTCGCATTGACGGCGCCAGCTTGCCTACGAGCATTTCGTACAGCGGTATCAACTGGGCGTTGAGCTACAGCGCGGGCATCTTCGCGCTCACAACGCCTACAGGCGCTGAGCAGCTTGCCAGTACGGTGCAAGCGTTGTTGAGAACGGTGACTTACCAAAACGACTCCCCAGGCCCCGTGACGTCACAGGCTGACCGTGTGTACACCTTCACCGTGACGGATGCTGCGGGCAACACGTCCAGTGCGGTGAAGGCAACCGTGACGTCACAACTGCTGGTGCTTGACCTCAACGGCTCAGCCACAGACGGCTTGGACAATACCCGGGTCAACGTGACAGCTGCAAGTGCTTCTTCAGGGGCAGGCGTGCTTTTGCAGTCAGCAGCGAATACCGCCGTGCTGACATCTGGGCAAGACTTGAGAAACATCACCATCAAAGCATCGGGTGTGCTCAACGGCACCAACGAGGTGATCAAGAGCAGTGCCAACTCAGTGGCCTTGTCTGGTACGGCTGGCGTAGCCGTCACCAGCACGTTCAGTGACGGCGCCAACACCTGGTGGGTCACCACCACGCCTGATGGGGCAGGCAACGCCACACTGGTGTTCGCCCTTGCCAACGGTGGTTCTGCGGCTGCCCCTGTGACCCAAAACGCCACGGCAGCGCAAGGCCAAACCTTGCTGCGAGCTTTGAGTTATGGCAACACGGCGGCCTCGCTCTCTGAGGGTTTGCGGCAGTTCACCGTTTCGACGACCGACGCATTGGGTCAGACGCTGCTGACGCCTGCAGTTGCAAGGCTGAACCTAGAGACAAGCACGCCCACCCGAGCGACTTCCAATCCTTTGGTCACGTCCGACGGCAACGGCGACGGTGTGCTGGGCGATACCTTCACCCTGACGTTCAACAAGCCTGTGCTCATCAGTAGCATCACGAACACGGCGAACTGGACGATCTCTTCAGGGGGACTCGGGCTTGGTACAGGGGCCACGATCACTGCTGTGGGCACACCGATCAGCTTCAATGGCTCCTTGTATGCGTCGTCCTACTTGGTGACGCAAGGCACGGGGTCGACCTACACCACTGGGACGACGATCACGCCAACCACTCCAGGCGTTGTGGTCGATATGGCGGGCGTGACGGCAACTGCCTCGGCATCGCAGTGGTTCAACATGCCCGATATCGTGCCACCGTCAAAAATCGTGCCACCGTTGAACATCGCCACCGACAATTACGTGTCCTATGCCGAGAAAACTGGCGCAGCTATTGGCACGACGTTTACCTTGCCAATCGGGGCCACAGCGGAGAACGTGACGGTGCGTTACTACTTGAACGGTGTAGAAATTGCAGGCACCAGCACCTCTGCTACGCTGTCGACCTCCGCAACCACCACCAAAACGCTGAGCTTGTCGGGCAATCAGTGGGGCACAAGCGATGGCACCATCGCGTTGACGGCCAGGCTGCAAGATGCCGCTGGCAACTTGAGCGCACCTTCGTTACCCAAGCAGGTGGTGGTTGACACCAAGTTGAGTAATGTGACATCGGTCAAGTTGGTGACCGATGCAAACGCCAACTCGGCCTTAGATGGAGGCGATACCATCCAGCTCGAATTTAATGAGCCTGTGTCTATGGCTGCTGGCTCCTTGCCAGTGAGCTTTGGCACATTGCCTACCGTCACCGCATGGGGTGGGGTGTCGGTGCAGCCAGGTGGCTCGGGCGCTCTCACGCTTTATTCGACGAAGTGGAACGTTGTCTTGGGCACGGGGGCCACTTTGGGCACGGGTTTAGGAAGCGCCGATGTGCCTTTCACGCTCAGTGGGGCAACCCCGGTGAAAGATATTGCGGGTAACACCAGTACCTCAGGCACACCAACCACCGCCAAAGCTACGGGTGCTGTTCCCATGACCTTGTTTACGGAGCGGCGTGTGACCTCGATTGACGCGGTGACCCCTGACAACGTGATCAATGCAACCGAACGTGCGGCCTCTCAGTCCGTGGTGATTCAGCTGGCGGGTAAAACCAAAATCGGTGATGTGGTGAAGGTCTACATGGACGGCTCCAGCACGGCGCTAGCGACGGCGACTGTGACGGCAGACAACGCCACCTCGGTGTCGGTGACGATACCTGCCAACGCATGGGGTGCGGATGGCACGCGTAGTTTGCGCGCCAATATCACGACGGCGGACGCGACGCCCATCACCTCCGCATTCTCGCCCGTGCGCAGCGTGTATGTGGCTGCTGACCAAGGCCATTGGTCTACGGTTTACAAGGCCTTGTGGATAGACCCTGACAGCTTGTCATACAGCCGTGTAGGCACCGGCATCTCCACCATGGATGCGACAGCTGGCGGCGGTGTGCTGGGGACGATGTCAGGCCAAAGCAATCCTGTGCTGGTGCAAACGGCTTCGGGTCATCTGGTGCTTTCACTCACCCGGACGAGTACTACGGTGGGCAGTGGCTTTGCGTTCACGACCAACCCAAACAGCACCACGGCCATCCCAACAGGGGTGGACAAATTTTACGTGGGTGCTACGACGATGCTGGGCCTGAATACAGGATCGTGGACGGCGGCGTTTGGGTTTGGCTCTGGCAGTGGCACCTACTCTTCGTACCATCACGAGTTCAATGGCACCACACTTGGTTTGGGCTATGGAGGGTACAACGAGGGCACACTCGCCGCAGCAGCTAATGCGGCCTCATTTGGTCTGAGCAACGTGACCTCATTCATTTGGAACGGCAATGGCATAACGGAGGCCTTCGGCGAGATCAACGGAGAAGTGGTCGTCACGGGTATTTCCAGCGACACGCCTACGCCTACTACCTTAACCCCCAGCTTGGGAGCCTTCAGCAGTAACGTTTCTACGTGGCGTTTCGGTATTGGGGGTTTCATCAACTCGACCACGGCCAGCGATATGTGGCAAGGCACCATTGGCGATGTGATTTTGTTTGGCACGGGTTCAAACCTAGTCACCCGCAGCCAGCGTCTAGAGGTGGACAGCTACCAAGCGCTGAAGTACCAAACCGCAGGCTCGCAGGTCAGTACCACCGTGTCGCTCACCACGGTGCTTGGTAGCCTGCTGGGTGGCGGGGTGACGGGCTACGACTTGACAAATAGCGCACAGGCGAACACCTTGTTGGACCAAACGTTGGACTTGAGCGCAAGCAACGCGGCGGCGACGGTGGTGGTCGCGGGTGCAGACGCTGTGCTAGCGGGCTCTGGCAAGGACAAAATCTACATCAACGACTTGCAGTTCCGCCAAATCGATGGCGGCATGGGTGACAACACCTTGTTGATTGGACCGAACTACAGCGGTGCCAACAGTTTTGTGCTGACCGATTTTGTGAGCAATGCACGTGGCAACTCCCTGACCGATACGACGGGCAACACCCGTGTCAATGCCGCAGGCTTTCACAAGTTGATGGGCTTTAGTCATCTTGATTTGTCTACCAATAGCGCGGCCCAGAAGGTGACCATTGCTATCAATGATGTGAACCAACTGGCGGCGAAGAACCTCGTAGGGGACCCTCAGGCAGCGGTCAATACCAGCAACTTGTATGTCGCTATGGATAGCAATGATTATGTCAAGCCTACTGGTTTTGCGAGTGACAGGTACGGGTATTGGCTGGATGGCGATAACAAGGTGTACGACCACAGGTTCACGGGTACTGTCACGGTCAGCGGCGTGGCCTATACCGACAACTTGTTTGAAAGCAACGGCCTGTTTGCACCTAACTTCAGCAACACGGCCCTTGCGGCGAACTACACGGCTTCAGGTAGCAGCACCAAGGTGACGTTGAACTTCAGCACAGACATGACGCTACCCACAAGTGGCTTTACGCTGAGTGAATTTACGCTGAATGGCGCGACACCCGCCACAGTCACCATGGCCACGGGTAGCAGCCCACTGGTAGTGACGAGCAATAGCAGCTTGTCGGGTGTGCTGACGCTGAAGTACACGGGGACAACGTCAACGCTGACGGATAGCGCAGCCACCCAACAGCTGCGCTACAAGAACATCCTCATTGGCACGGCCGACAACCAAACTATAGGCGTCAGTAGCGAAACAGTGAACACAGCACTGTTTGGGAACGGCGGAGACGATACGCTGGTCGGTGGGAGCGGTGACGATTTGTTGGTGGGCGGGCCAGGTAATAACACCTTAACGGGCAATGGCGGTGCTGATACCTTCCGCTTCATCAGCGGGCAAACGGGTACAGACCGCATCACCGACTTCAAGGTGGCCGAGGGCGACAAGCTGGATTTACGTGGCCTGTTGGCCGACACAGGGTTCAATGTGTCCACCAATGTGGCGCAGTACTTCCAGTTCACATCGAACTCGTTGGCGGCTGGCGCGACCAGTACAAGCCTCAAGCTTTTGGTGGATACGACGGGAACTGGTTCATTCAGCACACCGAGCGAAACTATCATGTTTGACGCGTTTACCAACCCCACCGCAGGCTTGACCCTGACAGGCACAGGCAGCACAGACTTGAACACCTTGCTGACCCAACGCGTGTTCTTGGTGTAAGGCGCCGTCTACCAAAGCATTTCAATTTCGATAGATTAAAAAAGGAAACAGCCATGGCTGGAGCAGCAACTAACGCAGATGAACAAAACTTTTGGCCCGGGTATGTGGATACCTTGGTGAACATGGTGATGTTCTTGATCTTGTTGATCGTGATTTTGGCCATGGCGGTGATGTATTTCTCAATGCGGGCCAAAGCCGATGCCAGCAAGTCGCCCGTGCCTTCTAAGGAAACCATCACCAAGCAAGCGCATGAGAAAACCTACCCAGGCGTGGCCGACGAGGTGCCAAAGAACCCAACGGTGGAAGACATGCGCAAGATGGTGGATCGCATGCAGCAAAAGTTGCAACAAAGCGAATTGCGCTACAAGGCCGGTGGACAAAACCAAGAGGTCAAGCCTGAGAACGTCCAGATTGGTAAGAGTGAAAAAATTGAAGAGGCCAGCGCCAAAGTGTCTACAACACCGACGGCAGGTGTTCACGATTTGGCCGCACGTCCCACAAGTTTGATTGTGCGGTTCAAGCCCGGTGCGCTGGACCTGAGTCCGGAAGAGGCCAAGCGCATGAGCGAGGTGTTTGTGAAGCACTTTGACTATGCGTCGAACAAGGCGCAAAGCTTTGTGTTGTCGTCGGATGCGGTGGAGGGCTTGAGCGAATCGAACCGTATGGCGTATTACCGCGTGGTGGCTGTGCGAAATCGTTTGATGAGCCTGTCTGGGGTGCCTTCTTCCAAGATCGCACAAAAGATCATTGCAGTGCCACCGAATTCGACAACGGGGGTGGAGGCGCTAGAGGTCCGCATCACGCGAAGCGACTGAGAAAAATATGGTTATGAATCATTTAGAAAAACAAGATGAGTATTGCGGCACCACGCAAGCCGCCAAGATGTTGCGTGTGTCTATCGGGACCGTGCATTCATTGGTGGACAGTGGCGAATTGATGGCTTGGAAAACGAGTGGTGGACATCGTCGTATTTCTAAGCAAGCCATCATCGACTATCAAATGCGACATCGAATGGGCGGCGTAGCTGCCCTCAGCGCTGATGAGCGGCTTCGCGTTTTTGTGGTGACAAAAGACGACGCCACCGTGATTGCATTGAGGTCGGGTTTTCTAGACTTGGCTTCAAAGTTGGAGTTTGTGTATTTTGAGTCCGCGGTCCATATGCAGCTTGAGCTACAAGCCGCACATCCGCAAGTCCTGATGATGGATCACGATGCGCTAGAGCAGATTGGTGGTTTCGAGTGGCTTCGTGCCTTGCGAACCCATCGGCTTTTCAAGCACATCAGTGTGATCTTGCTTTGCGCAAAAGGAGCAAACCATATGGGCTTGCAGGGGCAGGCGCTGTCGTATCAGGTCAAAGTCCTAGAGGCACCCTTGGATGTCGGTTGGGTGAATGGCTACCTGAGCGCCGCTTGCAGCCCCTCTTTGGCGTGACCGTGCATGCGGTGGAGTGGGTGGATGTTTATCCCAGCGGGCCGTCGCCATGTCAGCGGTGTGGGTGAATAAATTCAAACAAGGCGAATGGCTGAGCCGCCTGAGGAGGCCTTGCAAGTCAACGGCCAAAGCACGTTGGGGCGCATAGCCTGAGACAATGAGGCCCATGAACTTTCAAAGATATTTGGTGCCGATTGGCGCGGTGGGCCTGACGGCGTGGGCGTGGCAAACATGGCAATGGATGGGCATCGCCTTGGTCGTGACGTGCGGCGTCATGTGGCTGCTGCTGTACTTCAACCGCTTGGTGCAAATCATGAAGCGCGCCACCAACCGCCCCATCGGTTTTGTGGACAGCGCCGTTATGCTCAATGCCAAGCTCAAAGTAGGGATGAGTCTGATGCACGTCATCGCCATGACCCGCGCTTTGGGCCAGCTTGAAACTGAGAAAGACACCCGGCCCGAAGTGTTCAGCTGGCGCGATGGCAGCCAATCGGTGGTGCGCTGCGTGTTTGTGCAAGGCAAGTTACAAAGCTGGACCTTGAACCGCCCCTTCCAAGCCACCGATGTGGAGCCTGTGATTTATTCGGCCAACGACTGAGCCAGCCACGTGCGCGTGTCACGCACCCGCGTCAGCTAGGCCTGATGTGCGGGTCGTTAAAATGACGCACCGCGCCGACACAGGCGACAACAACAGCAATCCAAAGGAAATTCCATGAGCGTCGTGATCCCCTCATCCATGTCTGACCGTGACGGCAAAATCTGGATGGACGGCCAGATGGTCGATTGGCGCGATGCCAAGATTCATGTGTTGAGCCACACCCTGCACTACGGTTGCGGCGCATTCGAAGGTGTGCGTGCTTACAAGACAGCGCAAGGCACCGCCATCTTCCGTTTGCAAGAGCACACGGACCGCTTGTTCAACAGCGCTAAAATTTTGCGCATGAACATGCCGTTTACCAAGGCCCAAGTTAACCAAGCGCAATGCAACGTGGTCCGTGAGAACAAATTGGAGAGCGGCTACATCCGTCCCCTCACTTGGATTGGCGACAAGAAGTTGGGTGTGAGCCCCAAAGGCAACACCATCCACTTGATGGTGGCGGCGTGGACTTGGGGTGCCTACCTCGGTGAAGAAGGCATGAAGCGCGGTATCCGCGTCAAAACCAGCAGCTACACCCGTCACCACGTCAACATCACCATGACGCAAGCCAAGGCGGTGAGCAACTACACCAACTCCATATTGGCCAACATGGAAGTGACCGACGAAGGCTACGACGAAGCCTTGTTGCTCGACACCTCAGGCTTTGTGTCGGAAGGCGCTGGCGAAAACATCTTTGTGGTCAAAGACGGCGTGATCTACACCCCTGATTTGTCCGCTGGCGCTTTGAACGGCATCACGCGCAACACGGTGTTCCACATCGCCAAAGATTTGGGCCTTGAGATCGTGCAAAAGCGCATCACGCGTGATGAGATTTACATCGCCGACGAAGCCTTCTTCACTGGCACCGCCGCTGAAGTCACACCGATTCGTGAACTCGACCGCATCCAACTCGGAGAAGGCAGTCGCGGCCCGATCACCGAAAAAATCCAAACGGCGTTCTTTGACATCGTCAATGGCCGCAATCCGAAGTACGCACACTGGCTCACCAAAGTCTAAGCAGCAAGCGCTGACCACTCGCAAGGAACAGAAAATGAGCCACACAGTTGAACTCTTAGCCAAAGACTTGAACGGTCAAGGCGGCGTGTTTTGCCCCAGCGCCAAAGCCGACATGAAGCTCTGGAACAGCCACCCCAAGGTTTACTTGGACGTGGCAACAACGGGCGAAGCCAAGTGCCCTTACTGCGGCACGATTTACAAACTCAAAGCCGGCGAGCACGTTGGCGGCCATCACTAAGAACGCGCTCATCATCGCCCCCCAATGGATTGGGGATGCGGTGATGACCGAACCCTTGCTGCGTCGCTTGGCTGCGCGTGGCGAGCGCCTCACTGTCGCTGCGCTACCTTGGATTGCACCGGTTTACCGCGTGATGCCCGGCGTGGTCGAGGTGATGGAGATGCCGTTCAAGCACGGCGGCTTGCAGCTCATGGGTCGCTGGAGCTTGGCACGGCAACTGCGCGGCAAGTTTGATGTGGCTTATGTGTGCCCCAATTCTCTCAAGAGCGCTTTGCTGCCTTGGCTGGCTGGCATCCCCCAACGCGTGGGCTACACCGGCGAAATGCGTTTTGGTTGGTTGACCGATCGTTTGCCCAATCCCCAAACTGAAGTCCGCCCACCCATGGTGGAGTGGTACGCCGCCCTGAGTTTGGTGGGTCAAAACCCCAGCAAGCCGATGAAGTTGGTCGGTGACTTGCGCCCCGTGCTCAAAGCGGGTGTTGGGGTGATGGACGAGGCACTAGAAGCACTCGCCACGCACATACCCACACCACCCACCTTGGCCAAGCACAGCTACGTGGTGTTCGCGCCGGGTGCCGAATACGGCCCAGCCAAGCGCTGGCCCGCCAGACACTTTGCAGAACTTGCGGGCAAGCTAGACCGCCCAGTGGTTTTGCTCGGCTCGAACAAAGAGTTCGACATCTGCCAAGAAATCGCCACTAAAGCCAATGCCCAACAACCCGGGCATTGCTTTAACTTGGCCGGCCAAACCAGCCTGATGCAAGCCTTCGCGTTGATTGCCTACGCCCACCGCGTGGTCAGCAACGACTCCGGCCTCATGCACGTCGCCGCTGCTTTTGGTGTGCCGCAAGTGGCGGTGTTTGGCTCATCCAGCCCAGAGCACACCCCGCCGTTGAACGAGCGTGCGCGCGTGGTGTGGCTGCGCGTGGACCCCAACTACCAGCCCCCGCTGGCCTGCGCACCTTGCTATGAACGCACCTGTCCGCTGGGTCACACGCGTTGCTTGGAAGACGTGTCGCCAGAGCGCGTGTACCGCTTGCTTTGAACTCCTTTGAAAAGTTTGTCCATGTCTGAAGCCAACCCCAAACTCAGCATCATCACGGCGGTTTACAACCAGTTGCCGATGAACCAGATTTATTGGGAGAGCTTGGTCAAGAACACCCATCATCCGTTCGAGCTGATCGTCATTGACAACGCATCGACGGACGCCAGTGCTGATTTTTTTGAATCGGTGGGCGCACGCGTCATTCGCAACCCCGGCAACTACTCGTACCCTGTCTCGCAGAACCAAGGCATTGCGGTGGCCAAGGGCGAGTGGCTGGCGTTCTTGAACAACGACATCATCGTCAGCAAAGACTGGGATGCGACCTTGATCGCCAACGCCGAGCACAACCAACTCGACGTCATCACCTCGTGTGGCATTGAGCGCATCGAAAGCAAGGACGCCACCAAGCAGCTGCGCCGTCGCTGGAACCGCATTCGTGGCTTGGTGGGTTTGTTGGGCACGGGCCGCCACAGCTTGTTGTTCATGCACAAGTGGATGTACGGCAACTGGGCTGCGTTTTGCAAACACCGTCAAGACACGTTCAAGCACCAAACCGTCGAAGGCTTTGTGGGTAACACCGTGATGTTCTCGCGCCGTGCGTTAGCGCTGTTGGGGCCTTGGGACGAGACGCAACAAGCCGCTGACTTCGATTTGTTTTTACGCACGGCCCTGCGTGTGCGTGAGGTGGGCGACATTCGTCCCATGCACATCGCGCTGGACTGCTTCAACCACCACTACATCCGCTTGACCATGAAGGGCGGCTACCCGCCGTTTGTGGACAAAGACAAGCTCATCCCACTCGCGCAAAAGTGGAGCGCCGAGCAACGCGCCTTGCTGGTTGAGAACTGACGCGAAATTTTTCTGAAAGCGTAAGACATGTTTTACCGTTATTTGGTTCTGGGGTTCTTCACCTTGTCTGCTAGCTCTTTGCTTCTTAAAAGTAGCTTGATTTTTTGGAGTTCAGAGTTGTTCTTGAAACTCTCGACGCAACAAAAAGTCTATGCCCTGCTCTGGGGGCTGAGATTTGACTTGGCGAGTGTGGGGTACATCTTCGGATCGTTGATGATTGTGATTTATTTGACCCTGCGCGTTCTGCGATTCAAACATATTGCATGGGCTTGGATCACGTGGCCACTTTTGTTGTTCATTGGCATGGAGGTCAGCGACCTCATCTATTTCGACAATGCAGGAAGGCATGTCAGTTTCGAGGTCAACGAAATTTTTCGTGAAGCGAATGGGTTGGTTAGCACGGCAATTTATAGCTACCCATTTTCCTCACTGTTCTTTTTGTTGTCGGCGGTGGGACTTCTCTGGTTAGGGCCTCGTCGATATGCAATTAAAAGTACATCCTTTTTCAGCATAGAGGTTCCGCTGGTCTTGGGCGTGTTCGTCTCGCTGCTTTGTATCCGTGGGTCAATACATGACTTGCCAATGAACCCTGATCGCGTTTACGCCATCGGCAATGAGCAAATGGCATTGATTGCGATGGCGCCAAGCTACAGCATGATTTTTGCGGCCTTGCCTGATCGAGAAGAGCTCAAGCCCGTGTACAAATTGGCACCACAACCTGATCAGAAGTTTATAGACCAGCAGCTGGGTCAGTACTTGGAAGACAAGCAAGGGGAGTATCAGCCTGCGCAAAAGAAGATGAACGTCATACTTTTCTTGCTGGAGAGCTGGCCCGCCGAGGTGATGTATAGCTACAACCCACAAGCGCCTTCAACTCCGTCAGTGACGCCAGAGTTGGATGCGTTGAAGAAAAGGGGATATTCCACAGATGGTGTGATGGCCAGCGGTCATCGAACTGTCAGTGGTGTTTTCTCTTCGCTTTGCAGCTTTCCTTCTCCGTTCGATTCGCAAGTCGTCAACACGAAGCTGGAGGCGTTTGACTATCGGTGTTTGCCAAAGTTGCTCCGTGACCAAGGTTGGCAAGTGAGCATGTTCCAAGGAATGCACAACGGACAGACAGGCAACTTGGCGCAAAAATTAGGAGCCAGTGCTTCTTTTGGAAAACTTGAAATGCCACCACCCACCGTAGAAAAAAACGGATGGGGCTATCACGATCCAGATTTATACAAATTTGTTTTGGATAAGGCTAAAGCTGAACCTGATTCGTTCTTCTACATCATCAATAACGCGACCACGCATGACCAGCATTTGCCGCCTGGAGAGCCGTGGGTTTTTGGGCGCTCCAATTACGACGAAATTCAAAAGAGTGTCATGCACTACGCGGACAAAGCGTTAGGTCAATTCGTGCGAGATTACGATGCCGCCAAATTGGGGCCTACGCTTTTCATCTTTACGGCAGACCACAGTGCGGGGCCCAGGTCTGGTCCATTTGGCGACTATTGGCTGCCGTTTTCTATGTTTGCGACAGACGCATCAGTCCCCCAAAAATATGTGGCGGGCATTGGCTCGCAGATTGACATCGCGCCCACTATTTTGGATGTCTTGAAAGGGCATGCCCCTTGGTTTGCGGGACGGTCTTTGTTGGCTGGAACTCAGGCGGGTGGAATGTTCTACCGCAGCGGAGCGATCAATTGGGTGACTGGTAACTCGGTGATTGAAGCGCCTTTGAGCGACCCAGACAAAGCGATTTGCTATGACTGGCGCAAAGACTTAACAAAAACAAATTTGCGCCCGTGTTCTGCGCAAGACAAAAACAGGGGTGACTTTAGCCAAGCATTCAATTGGCATACACAGCATTTGTTGTTCTCAGGGAAAACAGCTGCTCTTGGCAAAAAACCTTAGCGCGAGCCGATACAACGATGTCACTGAGTGCGATTTGGGGAACACGCTTGCCTCTCATCCAAGCGCCTATGGCGGGCGTGTAAGACAGCGGGCTTGCGCTTGCTGTGAGCGCCGCAGGGGGCTTGGGGTCTTTGCCTGCAGCCATGCTGGATATGACGACCCTACACCATGAATTGCAAGTTCTTGAGCGCAGTGGGCTGCCCTACAACGTCAACTTTTTTGCCATCAAATGCCAGCGCACACGTCGATCGCAGAGTCAGCATGGCAGACCATTTTGCAGCCGTACTACCAAGAGTTTGGCATTGACTCGACGACTATTCCCGCTTCAGCGGGGCGTCGTCCGTTTGATGACGCGATGGTCGATGTGTTGGAAGAGTTTGCGCCAACGGTGGTGAGTTTTCATTTCGGGCTTCCGCGCCAAGAGTTGTTAGCACGTGTGAAGTCTCGTGGCGCCTTTGTGCTGTCGTGCGCCACCACGTTGAATGAAGCGCGATGGTTGGTCGCCAACGGGGCTGATGGTGTGATTGCACAAGGACTGGAGGCGGGCGGACACCGTGGGCATTTTCTCGATCGTGATGTCACGTATCAAGCCTACACCCTGGACTTGCTCAAACAACTGGCGCCACACATTCACGTCCCCATCGTGGCGGCGGGCGGCATTGCCGATGCGCAGGGCGTTCAAGCCGCTATCGCGGCAGGGGCTTCGGCGGTGCAAGTGGGAACGGCATTTTTGCTATGCAACGAAGCCAAAACCAGCGCGTTGCATCGGGCACGTTTGAGCGATGTGCATGCACCCACCACGTTGACGAATTTGTTCACGGGAGGTTTGCGCGAGGTATGTTCAACCGCGTCATGCACGAACTCGGCCCGTACAACGCAGCAGCACCTGCTTTCCCGATGGCTACACAAAGCATCGCACTGTTGAGATCCAAGGCCGAGGCGAATCAACGTGACGATTTCACGCCACTTTGGTCAGGCATGAATCGTTCAGGATGCGCGGCATGTTCCGCTGTCGAGGTCGTTCGCACGCTGGGCGCAGCTTTTGCAAGTTAATTTACGTCGGCAGCCTCACCACAAACTGCGCACCGCCACCTTCTCGGTCTTCGCAACGCACACCACCGCCGTGGCGTTGCACGATGGCACGCACCAAGGACAGTCCTCGGCCCACACCGCCCTCGCGCGCACTCCTTGCTGGGCAAGCCCGTCAGGCCCCCCGATGCGACGGTGCTGAGGTCGACCTCTTTGCATCGGTCGGTTGGCCAACAAAACCTCATCCATCAATTGGTACAGCGCGCCCACCAATTTCAGCCCTGTGCGTGCTTGTCTAAAGTTTGGCTAAAGCTGCGGTAAAGACTGGGTAAATCAGCGCACTCAGCGTGGCATCACACGTGAGGCCAACCACACCAGCACCAACACCGGCGCACCCAACAACGCCGTGCTGGTGAAGAAAGCTTCATAGCCATGCGCATCCACATACACGCCCGAAAAGCCCGCCAACCACTTGGGCGCGAGCAGCATCATGCTGCTGAACAAGGCGTACTGCGTGGCCGAGTAGTTCACGTTTGTCAGCCCCGACAAATACGCGATGAACGCGGCGGACGCAATGCCGCTGGCCAAGTTGTCGGCGGAGATGACCCAAATCAAGGCGGTCAGGTCATGGCCGCGTGTGGCCAGCCACGCAAACAGCAAGTTGGTCAAGGCGCTCAGCACCGCGCCCAGCATCAAGATCCGCATTAGCCCGAAGCGCATGGACAGCACGCCACCAATGAACGCACCTGCCAAGGTCATGATGACGCCAAACACCTTGGTTACCGCTGCCACCTCATCTTTGGTGTAGCCCATGTCCACATAAAACGGGTTGGCCATGATGCCCATCACCACATCGCTGATGCGGTAGACCGCAATCAAGCCAAGAATCAACCCCGCCTGCCAGCGGTAACGGCGGATGAACTCGGCAAAGGGCTCGATCAACGCACCGCGCAGCCACTCGGTGGCGTTGCGGGCAGGGGGCATCTCGCGTTGTGCGGGCTCGGGCGAGAGCAGCACGGTCAACACGCCCACGCTCATGGAGGCGGCCATCACCAAATACGCGGTTTGCCATGAGGCGTGTTGGTAGGCGGTGTCGGCGGCGGGGCCCGCGGCGGCGCGTGCGGCAATCCACAGCACACCAGCGCCTGCCCAAATCATGGCGAGGCGGTAACCCGTTTGGTAGGTCGCGGCCAAGGCTGCTTGGTGTTGTGCATCGGCGGACTCAATGCGAAAGGCATCCAAAGCAATGTCTTGCGTGGCCGAGCCCAATGCCACCACCAAGGCGCACCACACCACGGGCTCTAACGCCACTTGGGGGTCTAGCACCGCCATGCCCACCAAGCCCGTCACCACGGTGGTCTGTGCCAGCAGCAACCAACTGCGGCGTCGCCCTAAGCACCGCGTGAGCAGGGGCAGCGGCAAACGGTCCACCAGAGGCGACCAGACCCATTTGAAGCCATAGGCCAACCCCACCCAGCTCAAAAACCCAATCGTGCTGCGGTCCACCCCCGCCTCGCGCAAGCGAAAGCTCAGCGTGCCCAATACCAGCAGCAGCGGCAGGCCAGCCGAAAACCCGAGGCATAACATGCGCCACGAGGCAGGCGCTAAGTACACCTGAAGCGCGGCCAGCCAACCCAGTTTTTTCGTGTCGGCGGGCGTTGTGGGTGCTGGACTTGTTGTATCGTTCATGGCCCTCATTTTGAGGCTTTTACAAAGAGGCTTTCCCATGCTCACCAAACGTGCTTTTCTTTACGGCTGTGTTGGCTGCGCTTGCGGCTTGGGCGGTGGCGTGCTGCTGGCGCGTGAGGGGGTGGAAGTCAATAAAGAAGCTTCTGTGTTTGCGGGGCTTGTGCCTGCGGCCGAAGTGGAGCAATCGGCCCGCAAACAATACGCGGAGATGATGAAGCAAGCCGCTGCCAAAAACGCCTTGGCGCCAGACAACCACCCGCAAGTCATCCGCCTGCGCCGCATTGCCAAAGACATCATTCCTCACAGCTTTGACTGGAACCTCCGCGCCAAAGAGTGGCAGTGGGAGGTCAACCTCATCGGCTCCACCCAGATCAACGCCTTTTGCATGCCCGGCGGCAAGATCGCCTTCTACAGCGCCATCTTGACGCAGCTCCAGCTCACCGACGACGAAGTGGCCATGGTCATGGGCCACGAAATCGCCCACGCTTTGCGCGAACACGCCCGCGAACGCATGGGCAAAGCCACCGCCACCAATGGGTTGGCCACCGTGGGCAGCACCGTCGCCGCGGTGTTTTTTGGAGTGAGCCCGCAAATCACGGATTTGGTGGCCAAACAAGGCGCGAACTTGTTGAACCTCAAATTCAGCCGCGATGATGAAACCGAAGCCGACTTGGTGGGCATGGAGATCGCGGCACGCGCCGGCTTTGATCCCCGCGCCGGCGTCACCCTGTGGCAAAAAATGAGTGCCAGCAACAAAGGCGCACCACCGCAGTGGCTCAGCACCCACCCCTCCGGCAACACCCGCATTGAAGAAATTCAAGCTAACTTGCCCAAAGTCTTGCCGCTCTACGAGCGCGCCAAACAATAACTCAGCACACCCTGGGCGATGACCGCGGCAGCGCAGGACGCTGACTTTGTGTGCGGTGTTCTTGTCGTATCAAGTCCCGCCCACATACGGGTTGCTCACCCGTTCGCGGCCAAAGGTGCTCTCTGGCCCGTGGCCTGGGATGAACACCGTGTCATCCCCCATCGGCCACAAACGCTGCGTGATGCTGTCGATCAAATCCTGATGGTTGCCACGCGGAAAGTCGGTGCGACCAATGCTGCCCGCGAACAGCACATCGCCTACAAATGCCCGTTTGATTTCTGGTGAATAAAACACCACATGGCCCGGCGTATGGCCCGGGCAGTGCCGCACTTGCAGCGTGTGCGCGCCCAGTGTCACCGTGTCACCGTCGTGCAGCCAGCGTGTGGGCGTGAATGGGCGAGCAGGGGGGAAGTGGTAGTTAGCCGCCGCCTGTGGCAAGCCATCAATCCAAAACTGGTCACCCTCGTGTGGGCCGATGATTGGCAAGTTCAGCTTCTGCGCCAAGTCGGCGGTGCCGCCCGCATGGTCGATGTGCGCATGGGTGATCCAAATTTGTTCTAGGGTCACCCCTTGTTGCTTGCAGGTCGCTTCTAGCAGAGGCAAATCGCCGCCTGGGTCAACGATGGCGGCTTGCATCGTCTCATCGCACCAGACGATGGAGCAGTTTTGTTGGAAAGGCGTGATGGGGACGGTGATGTATTGCAGCATGCTGCAAATGGTAGGCGATTTGCAGCGCCAAACGCTGCTGCCATGCACCGACGGTGCGATGGTGCTGAGGGCTCAGAGGCCTAGTTTTGATGTCAGCGGCATAGTTGCGAATGGTGCGTGCAAAGCAGTACAAGGTCATGGCAAAAGCGATGAGCAGAATCAGTACGTCAAACAGATAGCCAAAAGCCCTTAAGAAAATCAGCGCAAACTGCGGTATGAAAAGTGTCTACAGGTTTGGGGGAACGCCAAAGCCGTTCGAATGTGTCTAGGAATGCAGGACAATGGCATCCTGTGACGATCCACCTATCCCCCGCCCCCACCCTAGAAGACAGCCCTGCGATGACGCGCACCGAGTTGCGCGCCAGTGGCTCGCTGGCGTCTATTTTTGCCTTGCGCATGTTGGGTTTGTTTTTGGTGTTGCCTGTGTTTGCGCTGGAAGCGCGCAAGTACCCGGGTGGCGATGACCCCGCGCTGATTGGTTTGGCCATGGGCATTTACGGGCTGACGCAAGGCATGTTGCAAATCCCATTTGGTATGGCGTCTGACCGCTTGGGCCGCAAGCGGGTGATTATTTTTGGTTTGTTGGTGTTTGCTTTTGGCAGTTTGGTGGCTGGCGGAGCCGATACCTTGATGGGGGTGTTGGCGGGTCGTGCGCTGCAAGGCGCGGGCGCAGTGTCTGCTGCTGTGACTGCGTTGTTGGCTGATCTCACGCGTGACAACGTGCGCACCAAGGCGATGGCGATGGTGGGCGCAAGCATTGGGCTGATGTTCGCCTTGTCGCTGGTGGTGTCGCCTGTGTTGGCGGCGCACATCGGTTTGTCGGGTTTGTTTGTGTTGACGGCAGTGCTGGCGCTGTTGGGTACGGCGGTGGTGGTGTGGGCGGTGCCGCCCGAACCGATGTTGCACAAAGATGCATCTCGCGGTGATTTACGCCAAGTGCTGTCGAGCTCTGCGCTGTTGCGCCTGAATATTGGCGTGTTTGTGCTCCACGCGGTGCAACTGGCCATGTGGGTGGCGATTCCCGCCTACTTGGTGCAAGCCGGTTTGGGCAAGGACGACCACTGGCAAATTTATTTGCCCGCGGTGCTGGGCTCGTTCGTGTTGATGGGTGTTGTGTTTCCGCTAGAGCGCCGAGGTTATTTACGCGCGGTGTTTTTAAGCGCCATTGGTTTGATTGCTTTGGTGCAAGTGGCTCTGCTGTGGGTGTCGTCTGGCGCACCCAGCGTGACGTGCTTGGCTTGGTTGTTGTTTGCGTTCTTTTGTGGCTTCAACGTGCTGGAGGCGACGCAGCCCAGTTTGGTGTCACGCATCGCACCCGCAGCTTCACGTGGCGCGGCCATGGGCGTGTACAACACTTTGCAGTCGTTGGGCTTTTTTGCCGGTGGCGTGATGGGCGGGCAGCTCGTCAAAAGCTACGGCACACAAGGCCTGTTTTTAACTTGCGCAGCACTCATGGTGCTGTGGTTGGTGGTAGCTTGGCCCATGGTGGCGCCCAAGCATGCAGCCTCTTGCGCAAAGGCCTCATAATTAGCCCCTATCTGGAGGAATTTACCCATGGCATCCGTTAACAAAGTCATCCTCGTCGGCAACTGTGGCCGCGACCCCGAAGTGCGCTACCTGCCCAGCGGCCAAGCCGTGGCCAACGTGAGCGTGGCCACATCCAGCCGGCGCAAAGACAAAAGCAGCGGCGAGATGATTGAAGACACACAGTGGCACCGCGTCACGTTCTACGACCGCTTGGCAGAGATCGCTGGCGAGTACGTCAAAAAAGGTCGCCCCATTTACGTGGAGGGCCGCTTGAAGTACGGCGTGTACACCGACAAGACCACAGGCGTGGAAAAAAACACCGTGGACATTATTGCCACCGAGTTGCAACTCTTGGGCGGCCGTGAAGGCATGGGGGCCCCCAGCGGTGGCGGCGAAGAAGGCGGCGGTGGCTACAGCCGCCCAGCTGCCGCACCTCGCGCAGCGGCCCCCGCACCACAACGCCCCGTAGTGCCTGCGCCTGCCAAGGGCGGCTTTGATGACATGGACGACGATATTCCGTTTTGATCTATTACGGCAACGCCCAAGTTTGCTTTTCACACAACCCGACGCGCACACGCCCGTCGGGTTTTTTATATCTGCGTGGCGTTAAGGCCGTCATCAAGGCGTGGGATAACGGTGCGGGTGCGTACAGGGTTGACGCAAATAATTAAATATTTGCGTCAACAACACAGGGTTCGCCCCCGTTATTTGATCACTCCGATGTTGGAGTTGTTCAATCACCGTAAAGGAATTTATATGAACAAGCTGATTGCCTCTTTGATCGTTGGTGCTTTCTCTGCTACAGCTTTTGCTGTCACACCTGCGGCGCCAGCGACACCAGCAACACCTGCCGTGCCTGCATCCGCTGCAAAGGTTGAGGCTGCCCCTGCTGCGAAGACAGAAGGCAAACACCTAGGTCAAGAAAAGAAGGCTGCAAAAAAAGCAGAAGGCGCCAAGAAGGCTGATGCTGCGCCTAAAGCAGACGCGGCCAAGTAAGCGCGTTGCGGCTTCGGGTCACTCAGGCAGGGGTTGCTTTCAGCGCTGCAGCGCTGGCGATGACCCCGCCACCTAGACACACCTCACCGTCATACAACACAGCCGATTGGCCAGGTGTGACGGCCCACTGAGGATCATCAAAGGCGAGCACCAGCTCGCCTTCGTCGTTGTAGCTCAACTCGCACGGCGCATCGGCTTGGCGATAGCGGATTTTGGCAGCGTAGCGGCCGGGTGCTGGTCGCTCTGGCGCACACCAGCTTAGGTCGTCCGCGTGCAGCGAGCCATAAAGCAACCAAGGGTGGTCATGGCCTTGCACCACGTACAAGGTGTTGGCGGCCAAGTCTTTGCGAGCGACAAACCACGGTTGGTGTTCGCCAGCACCGCGCAATCCGCGAGCGCGCAGGGCTTCCATGTCTGCACCTTTGGCTTTGAGGCCGCCAATGCCCAAGCCTTGACGTTGGCCGAGGGTGTAAAAGCTCAAGCCCACATGGGTGCCAATCTTGCGGCCACGTTCGTCTTTGATGGGGCCGGGCTCGTTGGCGATGTAGCGGTTTAAAAACTCACGGAAAGGGCGCTCGCCAATGAAGCAAATACCAGTCGAGTCTTTCTTCTTGGCGTTGGGCAAACCTATTTCATCCGCAATGCGGCGCACTTCGGTTTTGTGTAGCTCGCCCACGGGAAACAAAGTTTTAGACAGTTGCGTTTGGTTCAAGCGGTGCAAAAAGTAGCTTTGGTCTTTGCTAGGGTCTAAGCCTTTGAGCAGTTGAAACTCGCCATTCACCTCGCGTACGCGGCAGTAGTGGCCGGTGACAATTTTTTCAGCGCCTAACGCAAAAGCATGGTCTAAAAACGCTTTGAACTTGATTTCAGCGTTACACAAAATGTCGGGGTTGGGTGTGCGTCCGCCTTGGTATTCGCGCAAGAACTCGGCAAACACGCGGTCTTTGTACTCGGCGGCAAAGTTGACGTGTTCAATCTCAATGCCAATCACGTCGGCCACCGCTGCCGCATCCACGAAGTCGATGTTGGACGAGCAGTATTCGCTGTCGTCATCGTCTTCCCAGTTCTTCATGAAGATGCCGATGACGTCGTAGCCTTGCTGCTTCAACAGGTAGGCGCTGACGGCCGAGTCCACGCCACCGCTCAAGCCCACCACTACACGTTTGTTATTTGCCATGCGGCAATTATCTCTTTGCGAGGTTGACTACGCTGGCGTCGGTGTAGATGAAGCCCATCGGAAAGCGTTGGCCTGACAGATGGTCTTCCATGCAACGCAGCACCAGTGGGCTGCGCAGGCGGTGTACGTTGGCACGAATTTCGCCAGGCGTCATCCACAGGGTGCGCACGATGCCTTGGTCAAGTTGAGCGCCTAAGACGGGTTCACCTAGCTCGCCGCAATAGGCCAGACGCAGATAGGTCACGTCTTCGGCGGCGCGGCCTTCACGGGCGGGGCGCAGCAGGCGGGACATGTAGATGCCGACCATTGCCGTGGGCTTGAAGGTGTGGGTGGTTTCTTCCAAGGTTTCACGGGCACAGCCGTCTTCAGGGGATTCACCGGGGTCCAAGTGGCCTGCGGGGTTGTTCAGTCGCAGGCCTTCAGGCGTGTGCTCTTCAATCAGCAGGTAGCGACCATCGCGCTCGACGATGGCGGCGACGGTGACACTGGGCTTCCAACGTTTATTCATGGAAGCATTATCTTTCGGGTAAGTCCGCCTCAATGGGCGATCTAAATTCGTGTAACCTTCCATGACTCTGACAAAACAACGATACACATTAGGAGAAGCGCATGTTGATTGGTGTTCCCGCCGAAAAGACGGCAGGTGAGACCCGCGTAGCCGTCACGCCTGAGACGGCTAAGAAACTTATTTCTCAAGGACATACGGTCCGAGTTCAATCGCGTGCAGGCGTGTTAGCCAGCGTGCCAGATGCGGCTTACGTAGCCGTGGGCGCAGAGGTGGTGGATGCTGCCAGCGCTTGGGGCTGTGGTTTGATTCTCAAAGTGCGTGCCCCCGAAGCTACCGAAGCATCCAGCATCAAAGCCGGCAGTGCCGTGGTCGGGATGTTGGAGCCCTTCAATGCCGAAGGCTTGCAACGCTTGGCCAGCGCTGGTGCCACAGGCTTTGCCCTCGAAGCCGCACCGCGCACCACCCGCGCACAAAGCATGGATGTGTTGTCTTCGCAGGCCAACATTGCGGGCTACAAAGCCGTCATGTTGGCCGCAGACAAATACCAACGGTTCTTCCCCATGTTGATGACCGCTGCTGGCACCGTCAAGGCCGCACGTGTGGTCATCCTTGGCGTGGGTGTGGCGGGCTTGCAGGCCATCGCCACCGCCAAGCGTTTGGGTGCTGTGATTGAGGCCACCGATGTGCGCCCCAGCGTGAAAGAGCAAGTCGAGTCTCTCGGTGCCAAGTTCATCGATGTGCCGTTTGAGAGCCAAGACGAAAAAGACGCCGCCGAAGGTGTGGGTGGCTATGCCCGCCCAATGCCTCAGAGCTGGTTGGATCGTCAAAAGGTCGAAGTGGCCAAGCGCGTCGCGTTGGCAGACATTGTGATCACCACCGCGTTGATTCCTGGTCGTGCAGCCCCAGTGTTGGTGACCGAAGACATGGTCAGGGCCATGAAGCCGGGTGCTGTCATCATCGACATTGCCGCAGGCAAAGGCGCGAACGGTGAAGGTGGCAACTGCCCGCTGACGGAGGCGGGTAAGACTGTCATCAAGCATGGCGTGACGATTGTGGGCGAGACCAACTTGCCTGCTTTGGTGGCCGCAGACGCTAGCGCGTTGTATGCCCGTAACGTGCTCGACTTTTTGAAGCTTGTCATCAACAAAGAAGGCGCGCTGCATGTCGACATGGATGACGACATCGTGGCTGCGTGTTTGGTCACCCGCGATGGTGCGGTGATGAAGAAATAAAAACGAGGAATAACAACATGGATGCAGTCTCCCCCACCCTCGTCAATTTAATTATTTTTGTGCTTGCCATCTACGTGGGCTACCACGTGGTGTGGACGGTCACGCCAGCGTTGCACACGCCACTCATGGCGGTGACCAATGCCATCTCCGCCATCGTCATTGTGGGGGCCATGCTGGCCGCTGCCATGACCGAAACCACCTTGGGCAAAACCATGGGTGTGTTGGCCGTGGCGCTGGCAGCGGTGAATGTGTTTGGTGGCTTCATGGTCACGCGTCGGATGTTGGAAATGTTCAAGAAAAAAGACAAGTCTGCTAAAGCAGCTTCAGGAGGCAAAGCATGAGCATGGACTTTGTTTCGATGAACCTCGTCACCTTGTTGTACTTGGTGGCGAGTGTGTGCTTTATTCAAGCACTTAAAGGTTTGAGCCATCCCACTAGCTCCATTCGCGGCAATGTGTTTGGGATGACGGGGATGACGATTGCGGTGCTGACTACCGCGGCCTTGATTGTGAAGTTGTCGGGCTCTGGCCTCGGCATGAGCTGGGTGTTATTGGGTCTCGTGGTGGGCGGCGGTGCAGGCACCCTCATGGCGCAGCGCGTTGAGATGACCAAAATGCCGGAGCTGGTGGCCTTCATGCACAGCATGATTGGCTTGGCGGCCGTGTTCATCGGCGTGGCGGCGGTGGCCGAGCCTTGGGCGTTTGGCATCACTGCTGTGCCACAGCAGTTGGTGACGGGGATGCAAACCACGGCGGGCTTGGTGATCACCGAGAGTGTTCAACGTTTCCCGATTCCCGCAGGCAACCGCTTGGAGTTGTGCCTCGGTGCAGCCATTGGTGCCATCACTTTCAGCGGCTCGGTCATCGCGTTTGGCAAGCTCTCCGGTAAGTACAAATTCCGTTTGTTCCAAGGAATGCCCGTGAGTTTTTCTGGTCAGCACATGCTTAACCTCGTGCTCGGTTTGGTGACGTTGGGTTTGGGTGTGATGTTTGTGATGAGCGAGAGTTGGACGGCGTTCTTTGCAATGCTGGCGCTGTCGTTTGTGATGGGTGTACTCATCATCATCCCGATTGGCGGCGCAGACATGCCCGTGGTGGTGTCCATGCTCAATAGCTACTCAGGCTGGGCGGCTGCGGGCATTGGCTTCTCGCTCAACAACAGCATGCTCATCATCGCTGGTTCTTTGGTGGGTAGCTCGGGTGCGATTTTGAGCTACATCATGTGCAAGGCGATGAACCGTTCGTTCTTTAGCGTCATCTTGGGGGGCTTCGGTGCCGAGGCCGTGACAGCGGTGGCAGGTGCTCAAGAGCAGCGTCCCGTCAAGAGCGGCAGTGCCGATGATGCCGCTTACATCTTGGCCAATGCCGAGTCCGTGGTGATCGTGCCTGGCTACGGTTTGGCCGTGGCGCGTGCGCAGCATGCGGTGAACGAACTGGCAGAGAAGCTGATGCACAAAGGCATCAGCGTGAAGTACGCCATTCATCCCGTGGCGGGCCGTATGCCTGGCCACATGAACGTGCTGTTGGCAGAGGCCGAAGTGCCTTACGACCAAGTGTTTGAGATGGAAGACATCAACGGCGAGTTTGGTCAAGTGGATGTGGCCATCGTGTTGGGTGCCAATGACGTGGTCAACCCTGCTGCGTTAGAGAAGGGCAGCTCTATTTACGGCATGCCCATCTTGGAGGCCTACAAAGCCAAGACGGTGATTGTGAACAAACGTTCGATGGCCTCAGGCTATGCAGGCTTGGATAATGAGCTGTTCTACATGGATAAAACCATGATGGTGTTTGGCGATGCCAAGAAGGTGGTCGAAGACATGGTCAAGGCGATTGAATGAACGCAGCGCAGAAGCCTTGGTTGAGCGCTTATCCCGAAGGCGTACCCGCAGAGATTGACACCAGCGCTTACAGCTCGCTGGTGGATTTGATGCAAGACAGCTTTCGTCAATTTGGTGACCGTGCGGCTTTTAATTTCCTAGGGCGCAGCCTGACTTACCGCGAACTAGATCGCCTGAGTCAAGTGTTCGCGGCTTATCTTCAAAGTTTGGGTTTGGTGTTTGGCGACCGTGTGGCCATCATGTTGCCCAACACGTTGCAGTACCCGATTGCAGTGGCTGCTGTGCTGCGTGCGGGGTTTGTGGTGGTCAACGTCAACCCGCTGTACACCACGCGCGAGCTGGAGTTGCAGCTCAAAGACGCAGATGCCAAAGCCATCGTCATTCTTGAGAATTTTGGTGCTACTTTGCAGCAGTGCTTGGCGCAGACCCACATCAAGCACGTGGTGTTGTGCGCCATGGGCGACCGTTTGGGTTGGCTCAAAGGCACGTTGGTGAACCATGTGGTGCGACACGTCAAGAAGCTGGTGCCTTCTTTTGCGTTACCCACGGCGGTGCGTTTCAATGATGCGTTGGCCCAAGGTGAACGCCGCACACTCACCCTGCCCACGATTGATGGCAACGACTTGGCCGTGCTGCAATACACAGGCGGCACCACAGGTGGCGCCAAAGGTGCCGAGTTGCTGCATCGCAATTTGGTGGCGAATATGTTGCAGGCCTCGGAGTGGTGCGGCCCTGCACTCAAACGTATTCCTGCGAATGAAATCCCCACCTTTGTCTGTGCTTTGCCGCTTTATCACATTTTCGCGTTCAATGTGAACTTGATGTCGTGCATGCGCATGGGCGGGTGTTCGATTTTGATTCCCAACCCGCGAGACATACCTGCGGTGTGTCAAGCGTTGGCAAAGCACCGCTTCCACATTTTTCCTGCGGTCAATACCTTGTTCAATGCGCTGGCGAACCACCCTGATTTTGTCAAAGTGGACTGGTCCCGTTTGGTGGTGTCGCTGGGCGGCGGTACGGCAGTGCAAGGCGCGGTGGCGAAGCTGTGGCTAGAGAAAACAGGCTGTCCTATTTGTGAGGCTTACGGTTTATCAGAGACCAGTCCCGCCGCGAGCAGCAACCCCGTAACCAGTCAAGTGTTCACGGGTTCGATTGGTGTGCCTTTGCCCAGCACCGAGATGAAAATTATTGATGACGACGGTCACGAAGTGCCTGTGGGCGAGCCTGGCGAAATTGCCATTCGTGGACCGCAAGTGATGGCGGGCTACTGGCAACGTCCGGACGAGACCGCACGCGTGATGACACCCGATGGTTTTTTCAAATCCGGTGATGTGGGCATCATGGACGAATGCGGTTACTTTCGCATCATTGACCGCAAGAAAGACATGATCTTGGTCAGCGGCTTCAACGTCTATCCCAATGAAGTGGAAAACGTGGTCGCCAGCTTGTCCGGCGTGTTGGAGTGCGCAGTGATCGGCATTCCCGACGAGCGTTCTGGCGAGGCGGTGAAGCTGGTTGTGGTCAAAAAAGATGTGACTTTGACCGAAGCCCAAGTGCTAGAGCACTGCAAGCAAAACCTCACGGGCTATAAGTTGCCACGCGTGATTGAGTTTCGCGCCGATCTGCCTAAAACTCCGGTGGGCAAGGTCTTGCGTCGCGAACTGCGCGACCAAAAACAAGCATGAGTCGCATGGCGCTGGTGAGTGCCATGCACGAAGAGCTGGCTGCCGTGCATGGCCGCGCATGTGAAAGTCGGCGATGTGGTGGTGGCCTGCGAGTTCATTCAGCACGACACGGACGCTTCGCCTTTGTTTGCGCGTTGCGAAGTACCCTTGACGGCATGACGCGCTTTCCAGCAAATCCCAGTTTAAGAGACGCACTGGCTGCCGCTGCGCCGCTCGCACTGCTTGATTTGGTGGCGTCACTGCCCCGTGATGCAGCCCTAGACCTCGCCGCCTCATGCGTGCCATGACTATGGGGTGCCTGGCTGCTTGTGCGAACCATCTCAGACCGCTTGCTGGCGCAGTTGCCTGCTTAATTACTTCAACCAACCGCGCTTGCGGAAGTACCACATGGGCACCAAGGCACTGGCCACCATCAGGGCTAAGGCGAACGGGTAGCCCCAAATTTTGTCCAGCTCTGGCATGAACTGGAAGTTCATGCCATAAATGCTGGCGATCAAAGTGGGCGGCAGCAAAGCCACGCTGGCCACCGAGAAGATCTTGATGATCTTGTTCTGGTTGATGTTGATGAAACCTACTGTGGCATCCATCAAGAAGTTGATTTTGTCGAACAAGAAGGCCGTGTGGTTGTCCAACGATTCGATGTCACGCAAGATTTGGCGCGCCTCTTCAAACTGGTCGGCATTGAGCATGCGTGAGCGCATCATGAAGCTCACCGCGCGGCGTGTGTCCATCACGTTGCGGCGAATGCGACCGTTCAAGTCTTCTTGGCGTGCGATGGCACCCAGCACTTCCCCTGCCAATTCGTCGGTCACGTCTTCAGACAGCACCAACTTGCCTGCTTTTTCAAGTTGGTCGTAAATGCCTTCCAAGGTGTCGGCGGAGTATTCGGCGTCGGCGTCAAAGAGCTTGAGCAGCACATCCTTGTCATCCTCAATCAGGCCTGGTGCGCGGCGCGCACGCATGCGCAGCAACCGGAACACGGGCACGTCTTCATCGTGAATGGAGAACAGCACGCCGCGGCTGCGCAAGGCGGTGTTGTTTTGGTTCAAGATGAAGGCCACCCGCACCGTGCGCGGCTCGTCTTCGTGGGCGATCAAGAAGTCACTGCGGATGTGTAACTCGCCGTTGTCTTCTTCGTAGAAGCGGGCGGATTCCTCAATGTCCTCGTCCATCGCGTCTTCAGGAATGGAGAGGCCGTAGTACTGCTTGATCCATCGTTTTTCCTCTAGCGTCGGCGCTTCAAGGTCAACCCAGATCGGTTGAAATTTGGAGAGTTCTTCCAGCGATTCGATCTCTTCTTGAAAGAGTCGACCGTTGGCCAGCGTGAAGATGTTGAGCATGGCAGTCCTTGCGCGTGGGGCACAGAAATTCGAAGGGTGAAAAGTACAGCTTTCGAATTCGCGCGGCGCATGAAGGGCCCGATGCGATTCGAAAGCTACCGACTAGGGTAGGTTTCCAAGGAGATAGCTCCGCTGTTGAGGTGGGGTAGATTATGGCATTCCCTCGGTGCGGTCTAGGGTTTTCAGTAGGCTGTTTTTGCCGAGTTTTTGGTTTTAGCCCATTGCCTTTTTCAAAGGCTGGGCGCATAGTGAAACTGCTAACTCACCAACGGAGGTTTTTTATGAACTTGACGATCAGTGGTCACCATCTTGAAGCAACCCCAGCGCTGCGCATGTATGTGATAGGCAAGCTCGATCGAATTACCAGGCATTTCGATCAGGTGGTGGACGTGAAAGTATTGCTCAGCATTGAGAACCAAACGGAGAAAGAACGTCGTCAAAAAGCCGAGTGCAACATCCACGTCAAAGGCAGCGATATGTTTGCCGAAAGTGCCCATGAGGACATGTACGCCGCCGTGGACGAACTGGTAGATAAGCTGGACCGTCAAGTGGTCCGACACAAAGACCGCCTGCAAAGCCATCACCATGAGAGCCCCAAGCGCCTGATGTAAGGGCCTTTAGAAGCTTCTCAAAACCGCCGTGTATCGGCGGTTTTCTTGTTGTAGGCCTTGTTATTTTGTAGGTGCATAATCTGCGCTCAATCATGAATCGCTTAGCTTCCATCCTTCCTCCAGCACAAGTCCTTGTGCATGTTGAGGTCACTAGTAAAAAGCGCGCCTTTGAAGAGGCGGGGTTGCTGTTTGAAAGTCAGCATGGCCTCAGCCGCGCCTTGGTGGCCGAGAGCTTATTTGCCCGTGAGCGTTTGGGCTCTACCGGTTTGGGGCATGGCGTGGCGATTCCACATGGTCGCATCAAAGGCTTGAAGTCGCCGATGGCGGCAGTGTTTCAATTGGACAAGGCCATTGGCTTTGATGCGCCCGATGAGCAGCCGGTCAGCTTGCTCATTTTCTTGTTGGTGCCTGAGGCTTCCACGCAAAAGCACCTTGAGATTTTGTCTGAAATCGCCGAGCTTTTGAGCGATACCGGTTTGCGCGAAAAAATCAAAACATGTGATGATGCAGCGGAGCTTCACCGCATCATCTCTACCTGGAACGCGGTGCAACCGTGAGGCCTTCCGTCATCAGCGCTGACGTGCTGTTTGAAGCCTTTCGTGGCCGACTGCGTTGGGAATGGATCGCTGGCCTAGGCGCTTCAGAGCGGCACTTTGACGAAGTGGCTGTGCGAAGCGCACGCTCAGGTGCTGACTTGGTGGGCTACCTCAACTACATCCATCCTTACCGTGTGCAAGTGCTGGGTGAGCGTGAGGTCAATTACGTCAGCAAAACCTCACCCGAAGACAGCGCTCGTCGCATTGCACGCATCGTCACGCTAGAGCCGCCCATGTTGGTCTTGGCCGATGGACAGCAGCCCTCCGAGGCGCTGGTGTCTATGTGTGAGCGTGCGCAAATCCCGTTGTTTGCCACCCATGAGTCTGCGGCGTTTGTCATTGACTTGTTGCGTGCTTATTTGTCCAAGCACTTTGCAGATCGCACCACCATGCACGGAGTGTTTATGGATATTTTGGGCTTGGGCGTGATGATCACGGGCGAGTCAGGGTTGGGCAAAAGCGAGTTGGGGCTTGAGCTGATTTCGCGTGGCAATGGTTTGGTGGCCGATGATGCGGTTGATCTGTACCGTATCAACCAAACAACGATTGAAGGTCGCTGTCCAGAGTTGCTGCAAAACTTGTTGGAAGTGCGCGGCATTGGCTTGCTCGACATTCGCGCCATCTTTGGCGAGACGGCGGTGCGCCGCAAGATGCGCTTAAAGCTCATCGTTCACTTGGTGCGCAAGGAAACCTTGGAGCGTGATTACGAGCGCTTGCCCCATGAGCCTCTCACGCAAGACGTGTTGGGTGTGCCCGTGCGCAAGGTGGTGATACAGGTGGTGGCGGGCCGCAACATTGCGGTGTTGGTGGAGGCGGCGGTGCGCAACTCTATTTTGCAATTGCGCGGCGTGGACACTTACCAAGAGTTCATCGCACGTCACCAACGTGCCATGTCACAAAGCTAAACCTTATTTGCCCGTGGGTCGATGCGCGCAATTCTTTTTGCGGCAATGGGCATACAGACTCAATGCATGGTCTGCAATTTCAAAACCGTGGCGCTTGGCTACTTTTATTTGCAGCGCTTCGATCTCTTCGTCGTGAAACTCTTCTACGCGACCGCAGTCTAGACATACCAAATGGTCGTGGTGCTCACCTTCGTTGAGCTCGTACACCGCACGTTCACTTTCGAAATGGCTGCGTTTCAAAATGTCGGCTTGTTCAAACTGCATCAACACACGGTAGACGGTGGCGATGCCAATGGCCATGTTTTGCAGCAACAAATGCCGATACACATCTTCGGCCGTCATGTGCCGTTGCATGCCTTGTTGGAAAATTTCCAAAATTTTCAGGCGAGGTGCGGTGGCCTTGAGGCCAATGCTTTTGAGGTCGTCTGGATGTGCCACTTTGTCTTTCGCTCAGCAGTGGAAATAGACCCGCCGCTACAATGAATGAATCATAGCCCTACCGCCTTATTCGGCCTTTCACACCATGTTTGAGTCCTGTCGAAATGCCTTTCATTTTTTGCGTCAACCGCATCGCCTCGTCGCGTGGATTGGCGTGGTTGCCAGCGTTGGGCTCACGGCTTGTTCGACAAGTCTGATTTACAAGCCAGAGGTTGTGCAAGGCAACTTTGTCTCGCGTGAGCAAGTGCAAGCCCTGCGCCCAGGCATGCCGCGTCAGGCCGTGCGTGATGTGTTGGGCACCTCCTTGGTGACCAGTGTGTTCCATGCTGATCGTTGGGACTATGCCTTCACCATTCGTCGCCAAGGCACCGAGCCACAGCAACGTCGCTTCAGTGTGTTTTTCAAAGGTGATCTGCTAGACCGCATTGAGGGCGACCCTTTGCCCACCGAGACAGAGTTTGCCGCCAAGCTCGACAGCCGTCGTCCTCCCGCCAAGCTGCCAGAGCTCAAAGCCACGGAGGCTGACTTGGCCAAGTTCCCTGTCAAGCATGTCTCGACCGCCGTAGAACCCGCGGCACCATCCACACCTGTCTCTTATCCGCCGCTGGAAAATGCGGCTCGTTGATTTTTGAAAGCGCCGACACACCATGGCTTTATCCTCTGATACTTTGAAAATCGCCATCGCGGGTGCGAGTGGTCGCATGGGCCACATGCTGATAGAGGTTGTGCGTAACGACCCTACGTGTCAACTCGCGGGGGCTCTTGATGTCCCTTCTAGTCCTGGCATCGGCAACGATGCCACTGGGTTTTTGGGTCAAGCCAGCGGCGTAAGCATTGAAGCCGATGTGCGCCAAGGACTCAAAAACAGTCAAGTCCTGATTGACTTCACCCGTCCAGAGGGCACCTTGGCGCATTTGAAAATTTGCCGCGAGTTGGGCGTGAAGTTGGTCATCGGCACCACGGGGTTTACCGACGAACAGAAAGCCGAAATCGCCGAGGCCGCCAAAGACATCGCCATCGTCATGGCCCCTAACATGAGCGTGGGCGTGAACGTGACCTTGAAGCTCTTGCAAATGGCGGCCCAAGCCATGCCCACGGGTTACGACATTGAAATCATCGAAGCCCACCACCGCCACAAGGTGGATGCGCCTTCAGGTACCGCCTTGAAGATGGGCGAGGTGATTGCCGACGCCATCGGCCGCGACCTCAAAGACTGCGCTGTGTACGAGCGCTACGGCCACACCGGCGAGCGTGACCCATCAACCATCGGTTTTTCCACCATCCGTGGTGGCGACATCGTGGGCGACCACACCGTGCTGTTTGCGGGCATTGGCGAGCGTATCGAAATCACCCACAAGTCTTCCAGTCGCGCCACCTATGCGCAAGGCAGCTTGCGTGCCGCCAGTTTTTTGGGCGGCAAGAACAAGGGCTTGTTCGACATGTTTGATGTTTTGAATCTGCGTTAATTCCCATGGACTTCTTCGCTGCCGCGCTGCAAGGGGACGCACTCAGCGCGACCTTGGTCTTTGGTTTGCTCGCCATGTCCGTGGCGAGCTGGACCGTGATTTTTTACAAAACTTGGTTGTTGCACCGCGTGAGTGCCGATGTGGCGCAAGGCAAAGCTACCTTTTGGCAAGCACGTGATGTGCAACGAGGGATTCAGGCCTTGGTTTCGGTTGAACGTACAGCCGTGTTATTGCCATTGGCGCAAGCCAGCCAACACCTTATGCCGGGCACACTGGGCGCGCAAGGCGAGATGTCGGCCCAGCGCACCCGCGTGTTGCGCGATGCTTTGCATGGGGTACTGCACCGTTTGCAATCGGGCCAAGTGTTGTTGGCGACGGTCGGCTCCACGGCGCCTTTTGTGGGTTTGCTCGGCACGGTGTGGGGTATTTATCACGCACTCACGGGCATTGCGACCGCAGGTCAACTCACGATTGAGCGTGTGGCGGGCCCTGTGGGTGAGGCCTTGGTCATGACCGCCGCGGGCTTGGCCGTCGCCTTGCCTGCTGTCTTGGCCTTCAACGTCATGGGCCGCATCATCCACCGTTTGGAGCAAGAGCTAGAAGGCTTTGCCCACGACTTGCGAGAACTCTGATGGCGTTTGGACGTTTTGAGCGTACGCCGGGCCAAACGCCCATGAGCGACATCAACGTCACGCCCTTGGTCGATGTGATGATGGTCTTGCTGGTCATCTTCATCATCACCGCCCCCTTGATGGTCAGCGCTTTGAAGCTCGACTTGCCTAAAACCGAAGGCGCACAAGCCAGCAGCGCACCGTCGCGCTTTGTCAAACTCAGCATCGACGCCACAGGTAAGGTTTATTTAGACGACAAAGTTGTCACCGTGGACGAGCTCAAACACAGCCTGAATGCCCAAGCGGCCAAGGCACTGGCCACAGACCACGGCGAATTACCCGAAGTGCAACTGCGTGCTGATGAGCGTGTGCCGTATGGTCGCGTGGTTGAAGTCATGGGCTTGGCCCACCAGGCAGGCATGAACCGCATTGGCTTTGTGACCGAGCGCAAACAGCCCTCGACCCAGCCCTGATCTGCCCCTAACCCAGCCTAAAATCTAGGCTTGATGCGCCTTGGCTTTCTAAGGTGCCGCTCCCCGCTCAAGACGGGGTTCTCAGACTGACTCCATGCAAGACAAATACAACCACACCGAGGTCGAACGCGCCGTTCAGGTCGCTTGGACCCAAGCCGACGCCTACCGCGTGACCGAAGACGCGTCGAAGAAAAAGTTTTACGCCTGCTCCATGCTGCCTTACCCCAGCGGCAAGCTGCACATGGGCCATGTGCGCAACTACACCATCAACGACATGCTCACGCGCAACCTGCGCATGAAGGGTTACAACGTCTTGATGCCCATGGGCTGGGACGCGTTTGGGTTGCCCGCCGAAAACGCCGCGCTCAAAAACGGTGTGCCACCCGCCAAGTGGACTTACGACAACATCGCCTACATGAAGAAGCAAATGCAGGCGATGGGTTTGGCCATTGACTGGTCACGCGAAGTGGCCACCTGCGATGCGAGCTACTACAAGTGGAACCAATGGCTGTTCTTGAAGATGCTCGAAAAAGGCATCGCCTACCGCAAGACCCAAGTGGTGAACTGGGACCCAGTCGACCAAACCGTGTTGGCCAATGAGCAGGTGATTGACGGCAAAGGCTGGCGCACCGGCGCACCTGTAGAGAAGCGTGAAATCCCTGGCTACTACCTCGACATCACCCGCTATGCACAAGAGCTGCTCGACCACGTGCAGATGGGCAACGACAAAGCCACTTTGAGCGGCTGGCCCGACAAAGTACGCCTGATGCAGGAAAACTGGATTGGCAAGAGCGAAGGTGTGCGCTTTGCGTTCACGCACGACATTCGGGGTGCTGACGGCGCACTGATCGGGGCAGCGGGAAACTCACCTGAAGGTGAGTTGGGCAAGATGTATGTGTTCACCACACGCGCCGACACCATCATGGGTGTCACCTTCTGCGCGGTGGCGCCTGAGCATCCGCTGGCCCTGCACGCTGCGGCGAGTAACCCCGCTTTGGCCGCCTTCCTCGAAGAATGCAAGAGCGGTGGCACCACCGAAGCTGAGTTGGCCACGCAAGAGAAAAAGGGCATGCCCACGGGCTTGTTCGTCACGCATCCGTTGACCGGTGCAAAGGTCGAGGTGTGGGTGGGCAACTACGTGCTCATGTCCTATGGCGATGGCGCGGTCATGGGCGTGCCCGCGCACGACGAGCGCGACTTTGCATTTGCTTTGAAATACGACTTGCTTATCCGTCAGGTGGCGGCACTTGTTACGGCTACTGGCGTTGACGGTGCAGCGGCGGCCTCGACAGGCACGCTGGGCTCCTCATACGCCAGCTCAAAATCGTCACCCAGCGCACCTGCCGATGCCGCCTCTTCGGCGTTCGAGGCCACAGCTTGGCAAGAGTGGTATGCCACCAAAGCGGGTGTGTGTGTCAACTCAGGCGAACTCGATGGTCTGACCCAAAAAACCGCCGTCAATAAAGTGGCCGAACTGCTCGCCGCCAAAGGCCTGGGCGAGAAGAAAACCACGTGGCGTTTGCGCGACTGGGGCATCAGCCGCCAGCGCTACTGGGGCACACCCATCCCCATCATCCATTGCGACGAACACGGCGCTGTGCCTGTGCCTGAAAAAGACCTGCCCGTGGTGCTGCCGCAAGACTGCATCCCTGATGGCTCGGGCAACCCGTTGGTCAAGCACGAAGGCTTCCACGCGGCAAGTCCAGGCAGCGACAAGCGTGTTGTGTGCCCTGTGTGCGGCAAGCCCGCCCGCCGCGAGACCGACACCATGGACACGTTTGTGGATTCGTCTTGGTATTTCATGCGCTATTGCGACCCAATTAACACTGAGGCGATGGTGGCCGAGGGCGCGCAGTACTGGGCACCGATGGATCAATACATCGGTGGCATCGAGCATGCGATTTTGCATTTGCTCTACGCACGTTTCTGGACCAAGGTCATGCGCGACATGGGCTTGGTCAAAGTGGATGAACCTTTCACCAAGCTGCTCACGCAAGGCATGGTGCTCAACCACATCTACTCACGCCGCACGGCCAAAGGGGGTAAAGATTATTTCTGGCCACACGATGTCGAGCATGTACTCGACGATGCAGGCAAAGTGGTGGGCGCCAAGCTCAAAAACGCAGCGGACAGCAGCGACGGCAAATTGCCTGTGGGCACTGCCATCGACTACGAAGGCGTGGGCACCATGTCCAAGTCCAAGAACAATGGCGTCGATCCGCAAGACTTGATCGAACGCTACGGCGCCGACACCGCACGCCTATACACCATGTTCACCGCGCCACCCGAAGCCACACTGGAATGGAACGACGCAGCGGTGGAAGGCAGCTACCGTTTCTTGCGTCGCGTGTGGAACTTTGCGCACAAGCATGAGACCACCCTCAAGACCGCCACTGCTGGCAATTTGAGCGCCGCCAAACCACGCAAAGAAGCCGCTGATTTGCGCCGCGAAATGCACGTGGTGTTGAAGCAAGTGAGCTACGACTACGACCGCATGCAATACAACACCGTGGTGTCGGGCTGTATGAAGTTGCTCAATGCCTTGGACGACTTCAAGGCCGACGGCAGCGACGGCGACAACGCGGTGTTGTGTGAAGGCGTGTCTGTTTTGCTGCGCATGCTCTACCCAGCTTGCCCGCACATCACGGCCAACTTGTGGGCTGAGCTGGGCTACGCTGCCAAGTCTGGCGATTTGCTCGATACGACGTGGCCTGAAGTGGATGAGTTCGCATTGCAACGCGATGAGTTGGAGTTGATGCTGCAAATCAACGGCAAGTTGCGCGGCTCCGTCACCGTCAGCGCCACGGCTAGCAAAGAACAAATCGAACAAGCGGCCTTGGCCACCGAAGCCTTCATCAAGCAAGCCAATGGCGCTGCACCGAAGAAGGTCATCGTGGTGCCCGGCCGTTTGGTCAACATCGTCGTTTGAAAGACGCTATGAACACCACGCGCCGATCCTTGTTGGTATCTACCGCACTCGTTACAGGATTGGCGGGGTGTGGTTTTGAATTGCGCAAGCCACCGAACTACGCGTTCAGCACCTTGTTCAGCAGCATCCCTATCGTCTTGCCTTTTGGCATCAAGCTCAAACGCAGCTTGGAGTCGTCCGGGCAAGTCGAGGTCATCACGGATGCACGTCAAATTGAGCGCGCAGAGGTTATTTTTGACCAGCTGTTTGAATTACGCGAGAAGGTGGTGGTGGGGCGTACCTCCACTGGCGCTATTCGCGAATTTCAATTGCGTTTGCGCTATCGTTTCCGCGTTCGTTCGTGCAATGGCATTGAGTTGATTCCTGATACAGAAGTCTTGCTCACGCGTGACATCAACTTCAACGAAACGGGCGCTTTGTCCAAAGAGTCGGAAGAGGCCTTGCTCTACAAAGACATGGAAAACGACTTGGTGTTGCAGCTGCAACGCCGTTTGGCTGCGATTCGTCAACTTTAAATATGCAAGTCGCCAGCGCTCAATTTGCCAATCACTTGCAAGCGCAGGCGAGCAAGGGTTTACGCAGCCTCTACACCTTTCATGGCGATGAGCCGCTGTTGCAGCAAGAGGCGCTTGACGCGTTGCGTGCCGTCGCACGCACGCAGGGCTACACCGAGCGCCATGTGTACACCGTGGCGGGCGCGCACTTTGATTGGGGCGAGGTCTTGGCCGCAGGCGGCTCCATGAGCTTGTTTGCCGATAAGCAGCTGGTTGAAATTCGCATTCCCTCAGGCAAGCCCGGCAAGGAAGGCAGTACCGCCTTGCAGCACATCGCAGACTTGGCGATTGACAACGACAGCACACTCACGGTGGTGTTGCTACCGCGTCTCGACAAAGCCACCAAAAGCTCCGCGTGGTTCAGCGCCTTGGAAAACAACGGCATCAGCGTGCAGATCGACCCGATTGAACGCCACACCTTGCCTACGTGGATTGCACAGCGCTTGGGCACCCAGCAGCAACGCGTGGTCACGGGCGAAGCGGGACAGCACACCTTGCAGTTTTTTGCTGACCGCGTGGAGGGCAACTTGTTGGCGGCGCATCAAGAAATTCAAAAACTTGGCCTGCTTTACCCCGCGGGTGAATTGAGCTTTGAGCAAGTTGAACGGGCGGTCCTGAACGTGGCGCGCTACGACGTGTTCAAGTTGTCGGAGGCCGTGCTCAGTGGCCAGCCCCTGCGCGTGCAACGCATGCTCGATGGCTTGAAGGCCGAGGGCGAAGCCGAGGTGCTGGTGCACTACACATTGGCCGAAGAGATTCGTGCTTTGAAGCGTGTCAAAGATGCCGTGGCTGCGGGCAAGGCTTTGCCGATGGCCTTGCGCGAGCAGCGCATTTGGGGGCCGCGTGAGCGTTTGTTTGAACGTGTGCTGCCACGCTTGAGTGTGGGCATGCTTGAAAAATTATTGCAGTCGGCCCATCAAGTCGACGGCATTGTCAAAGGCCTGAAAACGCCGGATTGGCCTGCGGACAACTGGCAGGCCTTGCACCGTTTGGCCATGCGCTTGTGTCGTGCTTGTATGCCGCGTAACGCTTAAAGGAAAATCACACCATGACGACGCTGAACGTTGCCCAACACATGCACGCTCTCGGGGCACAAGCCAAAACCGCATCTGCCCAAATGGCCAAAGCCTCTGCGGCGGTCAAGAGCACCGCTTTGCGCAAGCTGGCGGCTTTGCTGCGCGCCAACATCGACGCGCTGCAACTTGACAACGCCAAAGACATCGAGCGTACCATTGCCGCTGGCTTGGATGCCCCCATGGTGGACCGCTTGAAGCTCACGCCCCAAGTGTTGGAAACCTGCGCTCAAGGCTGCGAGCAACTCGCCGCGATGCCCGATGTGATTGGCGAAATCATAGGCATGAAGCAGCAGCCCAGCGGCATCCGCGTGGGCCAAATGCGCGTGCCCTTGGGTGTGTTCGGCATGATTTTTGAAAGCCGCCCCAACGTGACGATTGAGGCCGCGTCACTGTCCATCAAAAGCGGCAATGCCTGCATCTTGCGCGGCGGCTCTGAAGCGATTGATTCCAACAAAGCCTTGGCCAAGTTGGTACAGCAGGCTTTGAGCGAAAGCGGCTTGCCCATCGATGCTGTGCAGCTGGTGCAAACCACCGACCGCGAGGCCGTGGGCCACCTCATCGCCATGCCTGAGTTTGTTGATGTCATCATCCCGCGCGGCGGCAAGGGCTTGATCGAGCGCATCAGCCGCGATGCCAAAGTGCCCGTCATCAAACACTTAGACGGCAATTGCCACACCTATGTGGACGACCCTTGCGACATCGCCATGGCCGTGACCGTGGCTGACAACGCCAAGACTCAAAAGTACAGCCCTTGCAATGCCAGCGAAAGTTTGTTGGTTGCGCGCGGTGTGGCCGCAGAATTTTTGCCAAAGATTGGTGCGATCTACGCGGCCAAGGGTGTGGAGATGCGCTGCTGCCCAGAGGCCAAAGCCATGCTCGCCAACGTCAAAGGCGCGAATCTGAAAGACGCCACTGAGCAAGATTGGTTTGAGGAATACCTCGGCCCCATCATCAGCATCAACGTGGTGGACGGCTTGGATGCTGCCATTGCCCACATCAACCACTATTCCAGCCACCACACCGAATCCATCCTGACTCGCGACCACATGCATGCCCAGCGCTTTTTGCGCGAGGTGGACTCGTCGAGTGTGATGGTCAATGCAAGCACCCGCTTTGCGGATGGTTTTGAATACGGGTTGGGTGCCGAAATAGGTATTTCGACGGACAAGTTCCATGCGCGTGGGCCTGTTGGGATTGAGGGCCTTACCTCGTTGAAATATGTCGTGTTGGGCCAAGGCGAAATTCGCGTTTAAACCACTCTTTTGAGAGGGTTGCCTCTCTAAAGAATGAGGCAGCCATACGTCCTAAAATGATCTTCTACTTTTAGAGACATCATGGTTCCACACCTCATCACGGCCCTCAACGACCCCATCAACGAGCTCGAGCAGCGCATCCTCGATTCCATGCCCGCCATTGAGCGTTGGTTTCGTTTGGAGTGGATGGAGCACACGCCCCCGTTCTACACCTCGGTCGATATTCGCAACGCCGGCTTCAAGCTCGCACCGGTCGACACCAACCTCTACCCTGGCGGCTGGAACAACCTCACGCCCGAGATGCTGCCGCTTGCTGTGCAAGCTGCCATGGCCGCGATTGAGAAGATTTGCCCCGAAGCGCGCAACCTGTTGTTGATTCCCGAGAACCACACACGCAACACCTTTTACTTGTCGAACGTGGCGCAGCTGCAGCGCATCTTCCACATGGCTGGTTTGAATGTGCGTGTGGGCTCGATCAACCCCGAGATCAAAGAGAACACCACCATTGATTTACCCAGCGGCGACAGCGTGACTTTGGAGCCGGTGATTCGCGGTAAGCATCGCTTAGGGCTGAAGGATTTTGACCCTTGCACCATCTTGCTCAACAACGATTTGAGCGCGGGCATTCCCGGCATCTTGGAAGATTTGCACGAGCAACATTTGTTGCCACCGTTGCATGCGGGTTGGAGCGTGCGCCGCAAGAGCAAACACTTCGAATGCTACGAAGAAGTGGCCAAGCGTTTTGGTAAGCTGTTGGGCATCGACCCTTGGTTGATCAACCCCATGTTCAACCAGTGCGGTGAAGTGAACTTCGCCGAAGGCACAGGCATGGAGTGCTTGAAGACCAATGTGGATGCTTTGCTCACCAAGATCAAGCGCAAATACAAAGAGTACGGCATCAACGAAAAACCCTTCGTCATCGTCAAGGCCGACAACGGTACCTATGGCATGGGCATCATGACGGTGCGCGATGTCAAAGACCTCGATGTGGTCAACCGCAAGACACGTAACAAAATGAGCGTGGTCAAAGACGGCCAAGAAGTCAACCAAGTCATCATCCAAGAAGGCGTGCTCACGCACGAGCGGTTGAACGATGCGGTGGCCGAGCCCGTGGTTTACATGATGGACCGTTATGTGGTGGGCGGTTTCTACCGCGTCCATGCGGACCGTGGTGTGGATGAAAACTTGAACGCACCCGGTGCCAGCTTCGTGCCCTTGGCCTTTGAGCAAAGTGCGCACACGCCGCAGCCTGGTATGAAGCCTGGAGCGAGTACACCGAACCGCTTTTACATGTATGGCGTCATTGGCCGCTTGGCCATGTTGGCTGCGAGTTATGAACTCGAAGCCACCGACCCTGAAGCTGAAAACTACGACTGAGGCCTTTGATGGAACAGCACGGAAAGTCGTCGCTTGCGGCGCTCACACTTGGCGCGATTGGTGTGGTTTACGGCGATATCGGCACCAGTGTGTTGTATGCGATGAAGGAAGTGTTTGGTTCCGGCCATGTGCAGTTCACGCCAGACAACATCTACGGCATTTTGTCTATCTTCTTTTGGACGTTGACCGTCATTGTGTCCATCAAGTATGTGGCCTTGGTGTTGCGTGCCGATAACCACGGTGAAGGTGGCTTGGTCGCCATGCTGGCTTTGGCGTCCGTGGCGGTGAAAGACCGGCCCGTGTTGCGTCACCGCATGTTGATCGTCGGTATCTTTGGTACTTGCTTGTTTTATGGCGATGGGGTGATTACCCCCGCCATTTCGGTGTTGTCGGCGGTGGAGGGCTTGGAGGTGGTTTCGCCTGCTTTCAAGAAGTATGTGATCCCACTCACCATTGTTATTTTGTTTGGCCTCTTTGCTGTGCAAAAGCGTGGCACCAGCGGTATTGGCAAGTTCTTTGGTCCGATCACTGTGGTGTGGTTTGCTGTGATTTCTGCCTTGGGCGTCGGCCACATCGCCTCTCATCCAGAAATTTTGTGGGCCATCAGCCCGCACCATGCGTTGCGCTTCATCTTTACCGAGCCTGAAGTGACCTTCTTGATTTTGGGCGCGGTAGTGTTGTGCGTGACCGGTGGCGAGGCTTTGTATGCGGACATGGGGCACTTTGGTAAGAAGCCCATTCGTATTGCATGGTTCTTCATCGTCATGCCCTCCTTGACCTTGAACTACTTTGGCCAAGGTGCGTTGCTGCTCAACGAACCTGAGGCCGTGACCAACCCCTTCTTCAACATGGCCCCCGATTGGTTGCTCGTGCCCTTGGTCGGTTTGGCTACGGCGGCGACAGTCATTGCCTCGCAGGCACTGATTTCGGGTGCGTTCAGTGTGACCAAGCAAGTGGTACAACTGGGCTTTTTGCCGCGCTTGCAGGTGCTGCACACCAGTGTCAAAGACACGGGCCAGATCTACATTCCTTTTGTGAACTGGGGCTTGTTTGCCGTCATCGTGTTGGCGGTGATGATGTTTAAAACATCGAGTAACTTAGCGGCCGCCTATGGCATTGCCGTGTGCACCGACATGCTCATCACCACCGTGCTGACTTTCTTTGTGATTCACTACGGTTGGAAATACCCGTTTTGGTGGTGTTTGGCGGCCACGAGCTTTTTCTTTGCCATCGACTTTGTGTTCTGGGCCTCGAATTTGTTGAAGCTGTTCGAAGGTGGTTGGTTCCCATTGCTGATTGCTTCCGTCATCATGATGCTCATGCTCACATGGCGTGATGGCCGCGGTATTCTTTATGAGAAGCGCAAAGAAGATGCCTTGGATCTGACGAGCTTCTTAGAGGCCGTTTTCGTGTCGCCTCCCACGCGCGTGGACGGGACGGCGGTCTTTTTGACATCTGGCAAAGGTGCTGTGCCTAACGCCATGCTGCATAACCTCAAGCACAACAAAGTGCTGCACAAGCAAAACCTGTTCGTGAACGTGCAAAACCATGAAGTGCCGTGGATTGAAGAGAAAGAGCGCCTTGAAATTACAGCGATTGGCAATGAATGTTGGCAGGTGGTGATTCACTATGGCTTCAAAGATGATCCTGATGTGCCAGGCGCTTTGAGTCATCTCAACGGCATGGGCTGTGAAGTTAGCCCCATGACCACCAGCTACTTCTTGTCGCGTGACAGTATCGTGCCCACGGTGGGCGGCGGCATGTCGCAATGGCGTGAAAAATTGTTCGCGCAAATGCACCTCAATGCCAGCTCGGCGGCCGACTTCTTGAACTTGCCCAGCAACTCTGTCGTAGAGTTGGGCAGCAAAATCGAAATCTAAAACATGCACATCCTCTTCGTCGCAGACCCGTTGTCGTCCTTCAAAATTTACAAGGACACCACCTTTGCGATGATGCGTGAGGCCCAGCGCCGTGGCCACCAGGTGTTGGCTTGTGAGCCGCAAGACATCGTGTGGCAAAGCGGTCAGCAAGTGTCCGCACGTGTGCAACAGGTGCGATTAACGGGTGACGCTGAGCATTGGCTTGAAGTGCAAAGCGTGGACGAGCACTATGCACTCAAAAGCGCAGATGCCATCGTCATGCGCAAAGACCCGCCCTTTGACAGCGAGTACTTCTATGCCACGCATTTGCTGGAACAAGCCGAGCGCGAAGGGGCCAAGGTGTTCAACAAACCACGCGCCTTGCGCGACCACCCCGAGAAGTTAGCGATTCTCGAATTTTCACAGTTCATCAGCCCCACGTTGGTAACGCGCAGTGCAGATGCCATTCGCGCCTTTCACGCCCAACACCGCGACATCATTTTGAAACCTCTCGATGGTATGGGCGGCATGGGCATCTTCCGCGTCAAAGACAATGGCCTGAACCTCGGCGCCATCATCGAAACACTCAACCGTGACGGCGCACAAACCGTGATGGTGCAAAAGTTTATCCCCGCCATCGACAAAGGCGACAAGCGCGTGCTCGTCATCGGTGGCAAGGTCGTGCCTTATTGCTTGGCGCGTATCCCGCAAGGCGGCGAAGTGCGTGGCAACTTGGCCGCAGGCGGCAAAGGCGTGGCGCAAGCCATCTCTGCACGCGACCAAGAAATTGCCAAGGCACTCGGCCCCATCCTCGCGCAGCGCGGCTTGCTGTTGGTCGGCTTGGATGTCATTGGTGACTACCTCACCGAAGTGAACGTGACCAGCCCGACGTGCTTTCAAGAAATCTTTGACCAAACCAGCTTCGATGTGTCCGCGATGTTCATCGACGTGCTGGAGGTCGCAGCAAACACCCAATAACGTCCCCACAGCTCACGCACAAAAGGATGGCAGTTCTCCAGCGCTACCGCCCCTTGCGTGGCTTTGCGAATATGGGAAATGACGTTGCGACTTTTGATCGGGTAGTTGCGAATCAGCTCCGCCACTGGCGCTGGCCCTCCCTCACTCGTGGGCGTTGTTGCACGTGACGCAGGCTTGGCAAATACAGGCTTGGCGCTGTGCGGCAGCAGGCACTTGTGCCAAAAGTTCGGGCAAGAAAAAGGCTTGCACACACCAGCACGTCGCAGCGGGGTGGCCTGTGATTTTGGCGACCTCCATGGCGCACTGGTTTGGCTGGCCGCACAAGGGGCAGGCGCAAGCATCCACGCAAGAGGGGGTTGCTCGATGCAAACTCAACTCACCTTACTCGCCAGGCGCTGGTGCGACTTTGGTGATGAAGTATGCCGTCTCGCCAAAGCAGGTGGGTAGCCCTTGGTGTTGCTCGTATTGCAGCACCACTTTCTGACCAATGCTGGCGTTGATTTGCTCCGCCACGGCTGCATCACGCACGGTGAATGCAAACTTTTCGGGGATGGTGGGCATCACCGCCAACGCACGCACTTGCTCACCTTCCCACGTTTTGCAAATCCAGCCTTTGTAAGACAGTTTTTGCACAAAGCCCACGCTCTCGCCCTTGGAGTAGGTGAAGTGGTACGAGAACAGCAAATAGCCACCGATCAACAGGAACGCGGCCAACAGCAAGCCGCCCACAGTGCGCAAGGCAAAACGGAGAGTGGCGGTAATTAAAGGGTGTGTCATGGGTGTGTTCTCAAAAATATGCAGTGGCATGAATCATAGTGTGACCGCACGGACGACAGCGACGAACGACGACGATGGCAGCGACGGCCACAACGCACACAACAACGGACCCCGAAGGAGCCGCTGCTGTGGATGCGTTCAAGAAGGCGAGTGATTAAACCTGCCCCGCTTTCACTTTCAAACGCCATGCGTGCAGCAAGGGCTCGGTGTAGCCGCTAGGCTGCTCCTTGCCTTTGAACACCAAGTCGAGGGCGGCTTGGTAAGCCGGTGCTTTGGCAAAGCGGCCCGCCATTTTTTGGTAAGCCTTGTCGCCTGCATTTTGTTTGTCCACCACCGAGGCCATGCGCTTGAACGTGGCTTTCACGTCCGCAGGTGTGACCACCCCGTGGTGCAGCCAGTTGGCGATGTGTTGGCTGGAAATGCGCAAGGTGGCACGGTCTTCCATCAGGCCGACGTTGTGGATGTCTGGCACTTTCGAGCAGCCCACGCCTTGGTCAATCCAGCGCACCACGTAGCCCAGGATGCCTTGCACGTTGTTGTCCAACTCTTGCTGCTTCTCGGCGGGCTTCCAGTTAGGTGTAGCCACCACGGGCACTTGTAGCAAATCGTTCAAGAGGCTGTCACGCACCTTGTTGTAATCGACCTTCTCCAACTCTTTTTGCACGTCTGCCACTTTGACTTGGTGGTAATGCATGGCGTGCAGCACAGCGGCGGTGGGGCTGGGCACCCACGCGGTGTTGGCCCCTGCTTTGGGGTGACCAATTTTTTGCTTCAGCATCTCGGCCATCAAGTCTGGCATGGCCCACATGCCTTTGCCGATTTGCGCCTTGCCGCGCAAGCCACAAGACAAGCCTGCCAAGACGTTGTTCTTTTCGTAGGCTTGAATCCATGCGCTGGTCTTCATCTCGCCTTTGCGCAACATGGGGCCCGCTTGCATGGCGGTGTGCATTTCGTCGCCGGTGCGGTCCAAGAAGCCAGTGTTGATGAACGCCACACGGCTGGCCGCGGCGGCGATACAGGCTTTCAAGTTCACGCTGGTGCGACGCTCTTCGTCCATGATGCCCAGCTTGACGGTGCTGTCAGCGAGACCCAAGACCTTCTCCACGCGGCCAAACAGTTCACAAGCGAACGCCACCTCGGCAGGGCCGTGCATTTTGGGCTTGACGATGTAGACCGAACCTGTGCGTGAGTTGCGAATGCCTTTTTTGCCGTGGCCTTGCAAGTCGTGCAAGGCGATGGTGGTGGTGGTGACCGCGTCCATGATGCCTTCTGGAATTTCATGCATCTGACCATCTTTGCCTTTGTAAAGAATGGCAGGGTTGGTCATCAAGTGGCCCACGTTGCGAAGGAACAGCAACGAGCGGCCATGCAATTTGACGGGCTGGCCGTTTTTGCCTTTGTATTCGCGGTCGGCATTCAAACCACGTGTGAAGGTCTTGCCACCTTTTTCCACGGTCTCAGTCAGCGTGCCTTTGACGATGCCCAACCAGTTGCTGTAGGCCAGCACTTTGTCGTCCGCGTCCACCACGGCCACGGAGTCTTCCAAGTCGAGGATGGTAGACAAGGCCGCTTCAACAATCAGGTCGCTCACGCCAGCGGGGTCGGTGGCGCCAATGGGCGTGTTGCGGTCGATGCGCAAATCGAGGTGCAAACCGTTGTGGATGAACAGCACAGATGAAGGGTCAGACATCTTGCCTTGGAAGCCCACAAACTGTGCAGCCTTGGCCAGCTTGGTGGTCTTGCCACCTTTGAGGGTGACGACCAATTCACCGTTCACCACGGCGTAGCCTGTGGAGTCGATGTGCGAGCCGCTCTTCAAAGGCACGGTGCGGTCGAGCACGTGGCGTGCATAGGCAATGACCTTGGCACCACGCTTGGGGTTGTAAGCGCCCGCTTTTTCGCAGCCACCTTTTTCTGCGATGGCGTCTGTGCCATACAAAGCGTCGTACAAAGAGCCCCAGCGTGCGTTGGCTGCGTTCAATGCGTAACGTGCGTTGAGCACGGGCACCACCAACTGTGGGCCAGCTTGTACCGCGAGTTCCGCATCGACGCGTGTGGTGGTCGCGTTGACCTTGTCGGGTTGCGGCACGAGGTAGCCAATTCCCCCCAAAAACTTGCGATAAGCCGACATGTTTTTGATGGGGCCTGGGTTGGCGCTGTGCCATGCATCCATCTCGGTTTGCAGGCGGTCACGTTCGGCCAGCAAGGCGATGTTCTTGGGTGCCAAGTCTTGCACGATGGCGTCAAAGCCTTTCCAAAATTGATCGCCGCTCACGCCGGTGTCGGGCAATACTTTGGTCTCGATGAATTTGTACAAGTTGGTGGCAACTTGCAGGTTGCGTACGTGTGTGCGTTTGGTGGTGTCTTGGCTCATGGTGCAGTCTCTCTGGATAAATCGAAAAGGAAAAATCAGGACGAATCTTATTGGATTGCATGGGGTCAATTGCATCGCCAGCTTTTGGACTGTCGTGACAAATAAGTAGGTAATCTGTGGGGTGTTGGTTTTTATTTCTCAGGCACTAGCAATTGACCGTGACGCAAACCGCGCCAAGTGCCCAAGGTCAAGCCCAGAATCAACAGCGAGGTGACAGCTAAAAGCAAGGTCGCTGGCAGTTGCAGCCAAGCGCCGCCGTGGGCTTGCGACATGCGCAGCGTGAGCGTGGTGAACGCTGCCATGGGAAAGCTCATGCCCCAATGTGGCAAGCCAAAGGCTTGTTCAAAGATGGTGTGAATTTGCGTGAGTGACAGGGCCAAACAAAACAGACCAATGCCCCAGGAGCCCCAAGCCAAACTTAGTGGCGCATCCAATTGCAAAAAGCACAGACCGACGATGGAGGGGGCCACGACGGTGATAAAGATCGTGGGGCTCATGCGTGCAGGCAGAGGCCCTGCTTGCACCATGCGAACCAGCAGCATCGTTTGCAGCACGGGCCACAGCAGCAAACCCACGCCAAACTGTGCCGTTGCCCAAGCCTCTAAGCCCACGGTCACGCCAGCCATAGGGGCCAACACATTGCCGATGACGGGAATGAAAAACACAGGCGTGAATGTGGCCCATTGCAAGCCTCCGGCGTCAGCGGTGTTGAGCCAGCGTGCAAGCACCCAAACGGTGGCCGCAATCTCTAACACCGAACCCAATACCCAAGCGAATGTCAGCAAGGTGTCGAGCGTGCGCGAGGTGTTCCAAAACAAAGACACGCCAATGCCCGCCAACAGCATGATGGATAAAGGCAGTGTGGCCATGAATGCGTGACGCACAGGATGACGCATGTCAGCTGCTACGGCGTCGGGGTGTACCATTAAACGGACAACGCAACAGATGCACAACAGCACGAAAACAAACAACGCAAACAAGGCGGCCACCAGGCCTAAGCCAAGAGCGGTTTCACCCAATACATCGGCAGCACGCAGCCATGCCAGTGACAAGCCGCACCACCCCATGACCAACGCAAACCATGCGGGGGCGAGGTGCTCCAAGTGTGCAATGGCGCGTGTGAGGCGATGGTTCGAGCGTGTGGGGGAAGGGGTGGTCATAGTGTTGGATTTTAGGGGTCACCCATCTGGCAAGGCGATTGGCAGAGGGGATGGATAATTGCCGTATGGACAAACTCAAAGCCTTTGAGTCTTTCGTGTCAGTGGCATTGAAGGGCAGCTTGACCGCTGCCGCCAAAGCCGAGGGCGTGGCACCCGCCATCGTGGGACGTCGCTTGGACAGCTTAGAAGCTCACTTGGGCGTCAAGCTCTTGGTGCGCACCACACAACGCATCACGCTCACACACGAAGGCACGGTATTCCTCGAAGACTGTCAACGCTTGCTGGCCGATGTGGCCAACGCTGAGGCGAGCGTGCGTGCGGGTGGTTTGAAAGCGAGCGGGCATTTGCGCATCACCACGCCGGCTGGGTTTGGTCGTCGCCATGTGGCGCCCCTGCCCCCCCAGTTTCACCACCTACACCCGAGTGGACCGATGGACTGCTCGGATGGGCAAGTCCTGCACGACTGGTGTTTGGCGGGCCACAGCATTGCGTGGCGCAGCACGTGGGAGGTGGCGTCTAAGATCAGCAGCGGCCAATTGGTGCCTGTGCTGGAGGCCTTTGCGGTGCCACCCAATGGCATTTACGCGGTGTTCTCGCAGCGCAAAAATTTGCCTCTGCGTTTGCGCTTATGGATTGACTTTCTCAAAGACCACTACGGTCAAAGCACGTATTGGAGTGCGGGCGCATGACGCAGCACCTCATGCAAGATGTGGTGCTCTGCGCCGACGACTATGCGTTGAACGCCCCCGTCTCGCAAGGCATCGTGGCTTTGACCATGCTGGGCCGCTTGAGTGCCACCAGTGTGATGAGCCTGTCTGCGCGTTGGGCTGAAGATGCACCCGCTTTGCGCGAGGTACGCCAGCGTTTGGATGTGGGCTTGCATTTGGACTGGACCAGCCCCTTTGCGGTGGCTGCAGGCCATGGCAGTGGGTTGACGCGTGTGATGCTGCGTGCGGCGCTGCGCCTCTATGCGCAAAAAAACATAGAAGCGGAAATTGAACGGCAACTCGACGCCTTTGAAGTCCATTGGCAAGCTGCGCCAGACCACATCGACGGCCATCAACACATCCAGCAGTTCCCCGTGTTGCGTGATGCCTTGAGCGAGGTACTGATGCGCCGCTATGGCGCGCACCAGCCGCGTCCTTGGTTGCGTATCTCGCAGGTGGCCCAGCCTGGCCTCAAAGCCCGCATCATTTCTGTCATGGGTGCTCAGGCCTTGCACCATTGGGCGCAGCAGCACGCGTGGCCCACGGTCAGCCCTTTGCTCGGTACCTATGGGTTTGATGGTGGTCTCGACGATTACGCGCGCCACATGCAAAATTGGTTAGCCGATTTACCCCCCTGTTCGCTGGCCCATCCAGCCGCCCTCATCATGTGTCACCCCGCAGTGTCGGCCCAAGCGGATGATGCGATTGGCGCAGCACGCAAGCGCGAATTCGCTTACCTCGCCAGCCATGACTTTGTGCAACACATGCGCAATGCCAAGGCGCGTTTGGTGCGCGGCAGTGGCAAACCTATTGAGATCTGAGACACGCATGACCTTTTCTTTCTTGGCCTCTGAACGTTGGCGCACACATGGGCGTATGCGTGGGGCCCTGTGGCTCCTACCCGTGTTGCTGCTGGTGTTGGCCAGCGTGCGCCCCCTGTCCATCCCCGATGAAGGCCGTTATGCCGAAGTCGGTCGCTGGATGTGGATGACGGGCGATTGGCTCACGCCACGCGTGGACGGCATCCCGTTCTTTCACAAACCACCGCTTTTGTATTGGTTGGAGGCGGCATCGATGGCCGTGTTTGGTGCGACGCCTTGGGCCGCACGTTTGGTGGTGGCCTTGCATGCGTGTTTGATGCTGGGCCTGATGGCCGCTTGTGTGCGTCACTTTGCTGACGCAGACGTGGCGCGTCGCGCCACTTGGGTGCTGGGCACCAGCATGACTTTTTTGATTGCGGGTCAATACGTCAACACCGACATGCTGGTAGCCACATGGATGGGCGTGGCCATTTGGTGTTTTGCGCGTGCCTTCATGCACGAGGGCGGCATCCATGCCAATTGGGCGCGTGCTGGTTTTTTGGCTTGTGCTTTGGGGGTGCTGAGCAAAGGCTTGATTGGTTTGCTCTTGCCCGGTTTGGTGTTGGTGGTGTGGATTGCCTACACCCGTCAGTGGCGCAAAATTTTGGCCCTACCGTGGCTGAGTGGCCTGTTGCTGTTTGCGGCAGTGGCCTTGCCGTGGTTTGTGTTGGCCGCGCGTGAACACCCTGACATGCTGGCGTATATGTTTGGCAAGCACCAGTTTGGTCGCTACACCGCCACCACCTTCAACAATGCGCGTCCTTGGTGGTTCTATGGGGTGGCCGTGACGATGCTGTTGTTCCCATGGATTTTCTTCGTCGCCGCCGATGGTGTGCAGCGTGTGCGCGGCCATGCGGGTGACGAACACAGCGCTTGGGTCGCGCTGTGTTGGATTTGGGTGCTCGCCATTTTGGGTTTTTTCTCCATCCCCAACTCCAAACTCACTGGCTATGCGCTGCCCGTCATGCCCGCACTGGCCGTGTTGGCGGCGTTGTGGTGGCAGCGCTACCTCTCCCCGCGTGCGTGGAGCGCGGGTTTGTTTGCCGCCTTGTCTCTGGTGGCTGTGGGCGTGGCTATCTTTGCCAACCACTACGCAGGCCAGTTCACGCTGAAGCGCAGCACGCGTGGCGTCGCCCAAACCGTGGCTTGCCAAGTGGCCCCTGACGAGGTGCTGGCCGTGATGGACGACTATCCGTATGACGTGATGTTTTATGCCCAACGCACACGCCCCATTGAAGTGATTCAAGACTGGGCGCGTGAGCGGCAAGAGGCGGGTGACGATTGGCGGCGCGAGTTGATGGACGGCGTGGACTTTGATCCAGCCTCAGGCGTTGTACTGCAACCGATGTCGCGCTTGGCTGTGTTGCGCAGCGACCCGCACGCGTGGGTGCTGGCACCGCGTTGGCACAAAGCCTTCCGAGCCGAAACCTACGCGGGCTTCAGCGAAGTCTACAAAGATGATGCGTGGATTTTGTATCGCGGCGTGAGCATCGCGCCAAATGCAAGCAAGGCGCCTAGCTCATCAACGCACGCGGCGAAAAGCCCAGAAACGACTGAGCAAAAAAGTCTGCGCGGATGCGAAGACCAGCGCAAAAAATAAGGCCAACCAGTCAGGCAAATTCAGCCCGCGCAGCAGCGCCACAAACATCACCTCGTTGGCCGCAAAGCCCGCCAGTGCGGTGGCCGCAAAGCGACGAAGGCTTTGCCACAAACCCGTGCCTGCATCGCTGAAACTCAAGCCGCGGTGGCCTGCAAAGCTCACCACAAACGCCACGCAAAAGCCCGCTGCATTGGCCGCCTCGGGCCACATGTAAGGCGTGGCCCACATGAACACAACCATGTGGACGGCTGCTGCTGCTGCGCCCACCCCCAAAAACCAAAGACTGGTGCGCATGTTGGGTTCAGACCGGATGCGGTGGCTCGGTATCGACCACCTCGGGCGCGACAACCTTGACGAGTGCCAGCCCCAAGCCAGCGCCCCAGCGGTGGCTCACCAAATACATGGGACGCTGCTTCACCTCTTCGTAAATGCGGCCCACGTATTCGGCCAGCACGCCGATGGACAGCAGCTGAATGCCACTGAAAAACATCATGCCCACCACCAGCGTGGCGTAGCCCGGCACATCAATGCCCCACATGAAATATTCAGCAATCACCCAAGCGCCATAGCCCAAAGACAACATGGCCAGCATCAAGCCAGTGATGGTCAAAGCGCGCAGGGGTGCAATTGAAAACGCCAATACCCCCGTCAGCGCCAATGCAAAAGAGCCGCGCAAACCAAAACTGCTTTCGCCCGCAGCGCGGGGCAGTGGCTCATAGTCCATCGCGGTGCTGGCAAACCCCACCCAAGCGTACAAACCTTTCATGAAACGGTTGCGCTCGGGCAGTTGCTTTAACGCCTCCACCACGCGGCGGTCTATCAAGCGGAAGTCGCCTGCGTGGGCCGGAATTTTCACGCGGTTGCCCGCGTTGATGAGTTTGTAAAACAGGCCCGTCAACCCCGCGTGCAAAGCCGATTGGTCGTCACGTGTGCGGCGAATGGCGTACACCACATCCGAGCCCTCGCGCCAGCGTTGCAGCATGTCTGCTACCAGCGACACGGGGTGCTGGCCGTCTGAATCCATCAGCACCACCACTTCGCCACGCGCAGCATCAAGGCCCGCAGTGAGCGCGGCTTCTTTGCCAAAGTTTCGCGACAGGTTGATGCCCACCACTTCGCGGTGTGTTTCGCACAAGGCTTGAATGACTTGCGCGGTGTCGTCACGGCTGCCGTCGTTGATGAGCACGATCTCTACTTGCGAGCCCAGCGCTTGCAAGGCTTGCAACACCTGCGGCACCAAGGTGCCCAAGTTTTTGTCCTCGTTGTAGGCGGGCATGACGCACGACAGGCTGGGGGTGTATTGAAAACGGTCGAAGGGGGTGAGGTCGTGGGGCGCGCGCATATAAGGGTAGATCATGCCAAAAAATCTGAGCCACCTTTCAATTGCATGTCAATTGCAGGCCCGCCCCGTAAAATCCAGCCATGCTCCAAGTTAAACAAGAATTGCTGGCCGCTCTGAGCCACGCCCTCGACGGGTTGTTGCCCGGCTCCGGCCACAAGGCCGCTTTTGAATCGCCCAAGGTCGCTGCGCATGGCGACTTTGCCATCACCGCGGCCATGCAGTTGGCCAAGCCCCTCAAACTCAATCCCCGCCAACTCGGGGAACAGTTGCGCGATGCGTTGCTGGCCGCGCCTGTGTACCAACAGTGGGTGCAAGACATTGAGATTGCAGGCCCTGGCTTCATCAACATCCGTTTGAAGCCTGCCGCCAAGCAGCAAATCGTGCGTGAGGTGTTGGTGGCCAAAGATAGTTTTGGTTTTCAAGCTGGCAACGGCCAGCGCGTGTTGGTCGAGTTTGTGTCGGCCAACCCCACGGGCCCGCTGCACGTAGGTCACGGTCGCCAAGCGGCGTTGGGCGACGCGATTTGTAATTTGTTTGCCACGCAGGGCTTCAACGTATACCGCGAGTTTTATTACAACGACGCGGGCGTGCAAATCAACACCTTGGCCACCAGCACACAGTTGCGAGCGCAAGGCTTCAAGCCGGGCGACGCGCAGTGGCCGAGTGGCGACAACGCCCCCGCCTACAACGGCGACTACATTGCTGACATTGCCGCCGATTTTTTGGCCAAGAAAACCGTCAAGTCCGACGATCGCGAATTTACAGGTAGTGGGGATGTGACCGACCTCGACGGCATGCGCCAATTCGCCGTGGCCTACCTGCGCCATGAGCAAGACCTTGACTTGAAAGCCTTCGACGTCAAGTTCGACAACTACTACCTCGAGAGCAGCCTCTACACCAGCGGCAAAGTGGCCGATGCGGTGCGCCGTCTGCAAGCCGCTGGCAAAACCTACGAGCAAGACGGTGCCTTGTGGCTCAAGTCCACCGACTACGGCGACGACAAAGACCGTGTGATGCGCAAAGGTGGCGGCACCTACACCTACTTTGTGCCAGACGTGGCGTACCACGTCACCAAGTGGGAGCGCGGCTTCACCAAGGTTGTCAACATCCAAGGCACCGACCACCACGGCACCATCGCCCGCGTGCGTGCTGGTTTGCAAGCCGCCAATGTGGGCATCCCAGAAGGCTACCCCGACTACGTGCTGCACACCATGGTGCGCGTGATGCGCGGTGGCGAAGAGGTGAAGATTTCCAAGCGTGCGGGCAGCTATGTGACGCTACGCGATTTGATTGAGTGGACCAGCAAAGACGCCGTGCGCTTCTTCTTGTTGAGCCGCAAGCCCGACACCGAGTACACCTTCGACGTCGACTTGGCCGTGCAAAAGAACAACGACAACCCCGTGTACTACGTGCAATACGCCCATGCGCGCATCTGCTCGGTGTTACGCGCCTGGGCTGACAAAGACGGTGGCGATGTGGCGATGCTCAAAGACGTGGACTTGTCTGCGCTAGCAAGCCCACAGGCCCAAGCCCTTATGCTGCAACTGGCTAAGTACCCCGCCATGCTCGCGGCCGCATCGGCGGACTTTGCGCCGCATGATGTGACCTTTTACTTGCGTGACCTCGCGGCCAGTTACCACAGCTACTACGACGCTGAGCGCATCTTGGTGGACGACGACGGCGTGAAGAAAGCGCGCTTGGCGCTGGTGGCAGCCACCGCGCAGGTGCTGCACAATGGCTTGGCGGTGTTGGGCGTGTCTGCCCCCGCCAGCATGTGATGAACGAAAGACGGAGAATTTTGAACATGAATCAGCAACGTGGCGGCACCTTGGTGGGCTTCATCATCGGTTTGTTGGTCGGTCTGACCGTGGCCTTGGGCGTCGCCATTTACGTGACCAAAGTGCCGATTCCGTTTATGAACAAAGGACAGACGCGCTCGTCAGACTTGGATGCGGCGGAAGCCGAGAAAAACAAAGACTGGGACCCCAACGCGCCCTTGTACGGCAAGAAGGGGGCGAAGTCGGGCGACAAAGTGAACGAGCCCAAAGTCGACATCAAGCCAGAGCCCAAAGCCGATGCTGCGGCCAAGATCGACCCCAAAAGCGCAGACCCCTTGGGTGATTTAGCCAAGGTGAAAACTGCCGAGCCCAAAACCAAACCGACAGAACCCAAAGTTGTAGAGGCCAAGCCTGCTGCCGAGGCCATCAAACCCACGGACGTCAAGACAGATACCAAACCGGTTGCTGCCAGCAGCGACCCGTTCATTTATTTTGTGCAAGCCGGCGCCTATCGCAGCACCGATGAAGCCGAGGCACAACGCGCCAAGACGGTGTTGCTGGGCTTGGACACCAAGATCAGCGAGCGCGACCAAGGTGGCCGCACGGTCTATCGTGTACGCGTCGGTCCGATGGATAAAATTGAGGCCGAGCGCGTGCGCGCCAAGCTAGACGCCGCTCATATCGATTCCGCCATGGTGCGGGTGCAACGTTAAACACCAAGAGGTCACTCATGAAGCGTCGTGATTTTTCTTTCGCTGCCGTCGGTGCTGCTACGGCGGCTAGTTTGCCGTTGGCAGCCCATGCCCAAGGCTCAACGGCTGCTAAAAAACCCGTGGAAGGCACAGACTACCTGTCCCTCGACAAACGCGTCCCCACTGATGTGGGGGCCGGCAAGATTGAGTTGATCGAGTTTTTTTGGTACAGCTGCCCCCATTGCAATGCGTTTGAGCCCACGTTCTCCGCTTGGGTGAAGGCGGCCCCCAAAGACGTGGTGGTGCAGCGTGTGCCCGTGCGCTTTCGTGACGACTTTGAAGCACAGCAACGTGCGTATTACGTGTTCGAGTCGCTCGGCTTGATCGATGCCATGCACGGCAAACTCTTTCACGCCATTCACACGGAACATCAAGCGCTCAACACGGTCCCTGCCTTGGCCGCATGGGCCAATAAAAATGGGTTGCCTGAAAAGAAGTTTCTGGACACCTTCAACAGCTTTGGCGTCGCCACCAAAGCCCGCCGTGCGACGCAATTGCAAGACGCGTTCAAAGTCCAGGGCGTCCCCGCCTTGGGTGTGGCAGGTCGCTTCTACACAGACGGCTCACTCACCCAGACCATGGACCGTGCCTTGCAGGTCGCCGAATACCTGATGGGCGAAGTGCGTCGCGGTCGTTGAGCTGATTGAAGTCAGCATGAAAATTGCTAAGGTTGATGATTAGAATGCCTTCAATCCAATTAGCAATATTCTCCAATTAGCAATATTTGCACCTTGATTTCATTTGCTTCTTTTTCCCTCGCTTTGTTGATAGCCGTCGTGCCGGTAGCGGCGTCGGCGGAAAAAGCAGATCGCGAAAAACCCACCCACATTGAAGCCGATACCTTGCTGCATGACGAGCTCAAGCAAGTCAGCATCTTTACGGGCCATGCCGTGCTGACCCGAGGCACCATGATCATGCGAGGTTCGCGGATTGAAATGCGCGAAGATGCCGATGGTTATCAATTCGGTGTCATTTTTCCCGAAACTAATAAACGCGCTTTTTTTCGCCAAAAACGCGAAGGCGATGATGAATTCATGGAAGGCGAAGCTTTGCGCATCGAGTTTGATGGCAAGGCTGACCGCGTCAAACTGATCGATAACGCCGAAGTGCGACGCTACCGTGGCGCAGTGTTGAACGACACCATGACCGGAAAACGCATCATTTATGAAAACCTGACCGATGTGTTCAGCATCGATGGCCAGCGCACCGAAGAAGGTGGCAAGGCCAGCGGTGGTCGGGTGCGGGCCGTGTTGGCACCGCGTAGCAAAATATTGGACAAACCGTGATCGAAACATCCACGTCTTCCCCTCGCGCAGACACCACAGAGAGTTGCTTGGAGGCCCGTCATTTGCAAAAAGCGTATGGCAGCCGAAAGGTGGTGCATGACGTGTCGATCTCAGTCAAGAAGGGTGAAGTGGTGGGCTTGCTCGGCCCCAACGGTGCAGGCAAAACTACCTCGTTCTACATGATCGTGGGTTTGGTGCGTGCCGATGGCGGCAGCATCACCATCGATGGCCTGCCTGTGGCGCACTTACCCATTCACCGTCGTTCGCGTTTGGGCTTGAGTTACTTGCCGCAAGAAGCCTCCATCTTTCGCAAACTGAATGTGGAAGACAACGTGCGTGCGGTGCTGGAGTTGCAACGCGACGAGAACGGAACGCCTTTGCAGCACGATGAAATTGAAAAACGTTTGACTTCCTTGTTGCAAGAACTGCATGTGGACCACTTGCGTGCTTCACCCTCAGTGGCCTTGTCGGGCGGTGAGCGTCGCCGCGTGGAGATCGCACGGGCCTTGGCTACCAATCCACGTTTCATTTTGTTGGACGAACCTTTTGCGGGCATTGACCCGATTGCGGTGATTGAGATTCAACGCATCATTGGTTTCTTGAAAGCGCGTGGCATGGGGGTGCTCATCACCGACCATAACGTGCGTGAGACGCTGGGCATTTGCGACCATGCGTGCATCATCAGTGACGGCCGTGTGCTGGCGCAAGGCACGGCGCATGAAATCATCGAGAACGCAGATGTGCGACGCGTGTATCTGGGCGAGCACTTCCGAATGTGACCATGAAACAAGGCTTATCACTTCGCGTTTCGCAACATCTGGCGCTCACGCCCCAGTTACAACAGTCGATCCGACTGTTGCAGTTGTCGACCTTGGAGTTGGGCCAAGAGATAGAGCAAATGCTTGACGAGAACCCGTTTCTCGACAAAGAGTTTGAAGAAGCCCCACGCGAAGAATTCGGCTTGGACAAAGCCGACACGCCTAGCCGTGACGAAGAAGTCGAGTCCATGCGCGAAGTGCCATCCGTGGATGGTGGCATGTCCGAAATCAGTGTGGACAACACAGACAGTGACACCGAGCCCAGCGTGGACGGCGTGGCTGAAAGCTGGGATGGGGATGGCTGTGTCGAGTTCTCTGCCGACGATTCTGAGTGGGGAGGCGACGCGCCGGCCAGCAATCACAACAACACCGCTGACAGCGATACCGCAGACGCCACCGAGCTGGCGCGTATGCAAGAGTCGCTCACCTCGCACTTGCACCGCCAAGCATTGGCGTTGCGCCTGAGCCCGACCGACCGAGCCGCGCTGCGCTACTTGATCGAAAACCTCAACGACGACGGCTATCTGGAAGATACCTTGCGTAGCTTGGCCGAAGGCTTAGGTGGCGATGATGAAGAAGAAATTGAAGAGCTAGCGCACCGCTTCCAAATGGCCTTGTCATTGCTGCAAAGCCTAGAGCCTGTGGGTATGGGGGCGCGTGACTTGGCCGAGTGCTTAACCTTGCAACTCAAAGCCTTGGAGCCCAAAGGCGAGGAGGCGCTGCAAGTGCGTGCAACAGCCATCCGCATGTGCAAGCAGCCGATGGAGATGCTGGCCAAGCGCGACTTCAAACGGCTGGCCGTTATCGTGGGTGACAGCGAAGCCAACATCAAAGTTGCGATTGCACTCATTGCGCGCCTTGAGCCCAAGCCAGGCCGCCGCTTTGCCGATGTGGAGCGCCATGTGGTGGTGCCCGATGTGTTGGTGACGCGTGTGGGCAAGTCCACCATCGCCCCCAAATTCAAGGTGGCGCTCAACCCCGATGTGATGCCCCGTTTGCGGGTGCATGACATTTACGCCAACGCGCTCAGGGGCGGCAAGGGCGAAGCGCACGCAGGCTTGCAGCAACGCTTGCAAGAGGCACGTTGGTTCATCAAGAACATCCAACAGCGCTTTGACACCATCTTGCGTGTGAGCAACGCGATTGCCGAGCGTCAGAAAAACTTTTTCGTGCATGGCGAACTCGCCATGCGACCCATGGTGTTGCGCGAGATTGCTGAGGAATTGGGTCTGCACGAGTCCACCATCAGCCGCGTCACCACCAACAAGTACATGAGCACGCCGTTCGGCACGTTTGAACTCAAATACTTCTTTGGTTCAGGCCTAGAGACTGACAGCGGTAACAACGCATCGAGCACCGCTGTACGCGCCCTCATCAAGCAATTTGTGGCGAGCGAGAAACCCAAAAAGCCACTGTCAGATAATCAGCTCTCCGAAATGCTCAAAGAGCAAGGTATCGAGTGCGCTCGCCGCACCGTGGCCAAATACCGTGAGGCGCTGCGTATTGCGCCCACGACCTTGCGCAAAACCCTCTGATAACTTGCAGCGACAGCGCCTCGGTTGCCTGACAATTCGCGCTGTGCTCAACTGGTAACACGATGAATCAATTACATCTCTTCTTGCCCTGCGCGGCAGGTGTTGAATCCTATTTGGCAGAAGAAGTCCGCCGCATCACCGGCGTGGGCGACGACGACTTGCGTGCGTTTCGTGCCGGCGTGATGGTGCGTGCCTCATGGCGCGATGTGTTGCAACTCAACTTGCACAGCCGTTTGGCCCAGCGCGTCTTGGTTGAGTTGTCGCACACACAGTACCGCCAAGAAGAAGACTTGTACCGCACGGCTTGCGAGGTGGCGTGGGAGCTGTGGTTCTCGCCCAAAGAAAGCTTCAAAATTGAAATCACTGCGCAACACAGCCCGCTCAAAAGCCTGAACTTTGCTGCGCTCAAAATCAAAGACGCGGTGGCTGACCGCTTCCGCCATAAATTTGGCGTGCGCCCCGATGTCAACACGCAATGGCCCGACGCGCGCATCTACGCCCACTTGACGACTGAGCATTGCACCCTCTACATCGATACCTCTGGCGAGCCACTGTTCAAACGCGGCTGGCGCGCCGACAAAGGCGATGCCCCGCTGAAAGAAACACTCGCTGCTGCCATGCTAGCTGCTAGCGGTTGGAGCCAAGGCGACGGCACGGCGGCCAACCCCGACGGGTTGGTGGCCCAAGGCGTGCCTTTGTATGACCCCTGTTGCGGCAGCGGCACCATCGCGATTGAAGCGGCGCAAATTGCCTGCCGTATCGCACCGGGGGCTATGCGTAAATTTGGTTTTCAAAAACTCATTCCCTACCAAGAACATGTGTGGCACGGCTTGCTTGACAACGCCCGTGCCCTAGAGTGCGAACCTCGTGCCGACGTGTTTGGCAGTGACGTGGCGTTTCGCATGGTCGACTTCGCACAACGCAACGCCGAGCGCGCCGGCGTGGCGCACGCGGTGCAATTGCGCGGTGGCGATGCGCTGCAACGCATCCCCCCCAGCGAGATGCCCGGTGTGATGCTGGTCAACCCGCCGTATGGTGAGCGTATCGAGGCTGCCGGTATTGCGGGGGCGGCGCGTCGTGCGCGTTATTCGCCACCCACCGACTATGTGTCGCCTTATGAAGACGTCAATCAGCATGGCGATGCGGGTTTTGATGACGAGGGGTTAGGTGATCGTGAAAACAGCAACGGTATGCTGCGTGACGATGTGCCGCGCTTTGGCGCACGCGACATTGCGCAGACCGAAGACGGCGGCGACTTCTTTGCCCAACTCGCCAGCCACTGGAAGAAAAATTACCCCGGCTGGACCGCATGGATGCTGACGCCCGACCTGAAGTTGCCAAGCCGCATGCGCTTCAAAGAGTCCCGCCGCGTCCCCATGTGGAACGGCCCGATTGAGTGCCGCATGTTCCGCTTTGACCTGCGTGCAGGCTCCATGCGCAACAAGCCTAACGATGCGCCATCTGCTGAGGACAAAGGGCCATCTGCGTCGTGAACGAAGTGGTAGATGCCGCCCCCGTGCATGTGGTGCTCGACACCAACATCGTGCTCGACCTGTGGCTTTATAAAGATGCCGCCACGCCTGCGTTGCTTGATGCGCTTGAACGCAAAACAGTGCAATGGTTGGCTACGCCAGTCATGCGTGACGAGCTAGAGCGCGTGTTGGCCTACACGCACATCGTCAAACGTTTGGAATTCAGCCAACTCACTGCGCAAGACATCTTGGTGCAGTTTGATGCCCATGCGCGGCTCATGCCTGTGGCCGCCAAGGCCTTGTTTGTTTGCAAAGATGCAGACGACCAAAAATTCATCGACCTCGCGGCTGAGCACCAAGCCCAACTCATCAGCAAAGACAAAGCCGTGTTGACCATGCGCAACCGCATGGCGCGTTTGGGGGTGGCGGTGGGCAAGGCGTTTCCAGCCACGCTGCCCGCTTGAGGCGGTGGCAATCTGCTTGCTGAGGGTGCGAAGCGCTGGGTGCTTGCTGATTCAGCGCTTCAGTGCTGCTGGAGCAAGTCGATCAGCGTTTGCAATGCGCGTTGAACTGTTGCTTCCCGCACCGCTGCGCGGTCACCCGCGAAGTGCATTCGCTGCGTTTTGACCCACGCTGTTTCAGCGCCTAGCGTGGGGCCTGCATCGCTGGGGGTGGCCCAAGCCAGCCACACCGTGCCCACGGGCTTGTCGGCAGAGCCGCCTGTGGGCCCCGCCACACCCGTGACGGCTACCGACACCTGCGTACGCGAGTGGCGCAAGGCCCCTAGCGCCATCGCTTGCGCCACGGCCTCGCTGACCGCGCCGTGCTCGGTGATCAAGCCAGAGTCCACGCCCAGCATCTCGTGCTTAGCCTCGTTGGAGTAGGTCACAAAGCCGCGTTCAAACCAACTGCTAGAGCCCGGCACCTCGGTGCAGCGACTGGCGATCAGGCCGCTGGTGCAGCTCTCTGCCGTGGCCAGCATCCAGCCCTGTTGCAGCAGCACCTCGGCGAGTTGTTCAGTCAAGGTAGGTGAACTCATAGCGACCTCCAAATGGCGATGACCAACAAGGTGCAAAACGCAGCCACCAAGTCATCAAAGATGATGCCCCAGCCACCGCGCCAGCCAAATCCTTTGAACAAGCTGTCGGCCCAGCGCACAGGCCCAGGCTTGGCCGCGTCGAAGTAGCGAAACAACAGAAATGCGCCGAGTTGACCGCCAAACGTTGCCGGTGTCACCAGCCAAAGGATGAGCCAAAACGCGATCACCTCGTCCCACACAATCGCCCCCGGATCTGCCACGCCCATGTGTTGTGCGGTGACGGTGCAAGCCCACCAACCGACCAAGATTGATGCGGCAATCACCCACCCCATTTGCCATGGCGTGAGCCAAACTTGCAAGAGCAAAAACACGGCCCACGCCCACAGCGTACCCGCTGTGCCCGGTGCCAAACGCGACAAACCCGCACCGCCCCCGAGCGCGATGAAGTGGGCGGGGTGAGCGAGTAAAAAGCGGCGGTTCAGCATGTGGGTGATGTGGTTTGTAGCCACTGTGCCCAGTGGTCAATGCAAGCTCGGATTTTAGGAAGTCGGTGGCGGCCTGAGAGCATGAAGGCGCTCAGTGCGATGGGAGCATCGTCGATGGCTTCGGCCAGCACTTTGACCAGCTTACCTTGTGTGACCAAGGGTTCCGCCACGATGGAGGTGATGCGTGCAATGCCAAGACCCGCAATAGCCATAGAGGCCACCGTGGCGGTGTTGTCCGCGCTGAAAGGACCTTGTGCGTGGATCGGCGGGGCGTTTTTGAATTGCCAGATATTCAAATGCTTGTGCTGGCTGTTGGCAATCATGGCGTGCTGGCGCAAGTCGTCTGCTTGGGCCGGCGTGCCGTGCGCCTCTAGGTAAGCGGGGCTGGCGTAAAGATGGCGGTGCAATTGCCCCAAGCGGCGCACCACAAATGTGTCGAACTGGGGTTCGCCAGTACGAATGGCGATGTCAATGCCATCACGCGCCATATCTACCAAGGCATCATCCACGCGAAAGTCCACGCGCAAATGGGGGTGGCGAAGGTGCAGCAACGGCAAACTGTCGACCAACAAATGTTGTGCAACGACGGCACTCATGCTCACGCGCACCAAGCCTGAAATGCTGTCTCGGCTCTGGCTGAACTCGGCGTCGAGAGCCTCCACGTCATCCAAGATGCGAACTGCATAGGTGTGCAAAATGTCGCCTTCAGGTGTGAGCGACAAGCCATGCGTGCTGCGAAGAATAAGCTGGGTGCCGTAAGCGGCTTCGATGCGCTGCAAACCACGAGAAACTTGGCTCACAGGCACGTTGCGTTCACGTGCCACAGCGGACAACGTTCCCAGTGCCGCCACCCGTGCAAACAGTCGCAAATCATCAAAGCTCAAATTAACCATGCGTGCATGGTAATAGAGTGCCCTTGCGGGTTATGCAACACCGATTTGCACTGCATGGTGTTTCGCTTTCGGGGGAAGAAAAATACAGTTACCTCACCGATTGAATAAGAGGAGTACTGTGATGCTGGATTTACCCAACGAGCCGATGGCCCCCGCGTTAAGAGCGGCAAGCCGCTACGAACGTCGCCTTGCGCGACACCGCCAATCGCGTGAGGCGGCCTTGGGTGGACGGAGGATTTGATATGCCGATCTTGACACTCAAAATCTCTGCCAATGCACAACTCAAAGATCTACAGGCTTTGAGCCGAGCTCTGGCCGCACTCAGTACCCAAGTGCTGCACAAACGCGCAGACGTGACGTCTGTGGTGTTTCAGCGCATCGCTGCCAACGACTGGTGGGTGGGCGGTGAAGCGTCAGACCAAGTGCTGATGCAACTCGACATTCGCATCACGCAAGGCACCAACACCGAGGCTGAAAAACAAGCCTTCATCGCCCAAGCGTTTGCGCTATTGCCCCAGCATTTGGCCGCAGGTCAGCACATGCACGCGACTTGCTACTAAGGAAGGTCTGCACAACGCATGAATTTGTAGCGTGACTTGTTACGGACTTCACGATGTGCAATTGTGTGCGTCGATAGCACGATTTTTCGGCGTAAGAGACCCATTTCGTCATCCCACCTTTGCCCTCAGGCCCCTT
>NZ_JAVKLW010000024.1:0-9255 GCF_031538885.1 Limnohabitans sp. | reverse complement strand
GTATCGTTCTTCTCGGCTGAGGTGCTTGTACATTGGGCAATTTCGATTTGGCGGTTAAAGCGGCCATGATGCTCTCGCATCCTCAGCCACCTATAACCAGTTCATCTTTGTTGCACTTCGTCCTTGAATCCGCCCTATTTTAATTGCAAGCCTGCACAGACTTGTAAAACAACAATTAACGAGGCAAATCGCTGGCACCCATCAAGAACTCATCTACCGAACGCGCCGCTTGACGACCTTCGCGGATAGCCCACACGACCAAGGATTGACCCCGACGGATGTCGCCCGCAGCAAACACCTTGGGCACGTTGGTGGCATAGCCACCTGTGAACTCGGTACTTGCTTTGGCATTGCCGCGCGCGTCTTTCTCCACACCGAAGCCTCCAAGAATAGTGGCCACGGGGTTGACAAAACCCATCGCCAACAGCACGAGGTCGGCTTTGATGATTTCTTCGGTGCCCGCCACTTCGACCATCTTGCCGTCTTTCCATTCCACGCGCACGGTTTTAACGCCTGTGATTTTGCCGTTTTCGCCGACAAACTCTTTGGTGGAGATGGCGAATTCACGCTTGAGCAAACCTTTTTCAGCGCTCTCGTCGTGGCTGGAACTGGTGCGCAGCTTGAGCGGCCAGTAAGGCCAGACCAAAGGTTTGTTCTCATGCTCGGGCGGCATAGGCATCACCTCGAACTGCACCACGCCTGCGGCGCCGTGGCGTGTGCTGGTGCCCACGCAGTCAGAACCGGTGTCGCCGCCACCAATGACCACCACATGCTTGCCGTCGGCACGCAACTGATCTTTGAGCTTGTCGCCAGCGTTGACTTTGTTTTGTTGTGGCAGGAACTCCATCGCGAAGTGAATGCCAGCCAAGTCGCGCCCGGGTGCGGGCAAGTCGCGTGACTGCTCGGAACCGCCGGTCAACAACACGGCATCAAAATCTTTTTGCAGCTGTGCGGGGCTGATGGTTTCTTTGGCCCAGTTGGTGACCTTGGATCCTTTGGGCAACTCGCCCACCATCACGCCGGTGCAGATGGTGACGCCTTCGGCTTCGAGCTGCTTGGCACGGCGGTCGATGTGCGACTTTTCCATCTTGAAGTCTGGAATACCGTAGCGCAGTAAGCCACCGATGCGGTCGTTCTTTTCAAACAAAGTCACGTCGTGGCCCACGCGTGTCAACTGTTGTGCAGCAGCCATGCCAGCGGGGCCAGCGCCCACCACGGCCACCTTTTTTCCTGTTTTGTGTTGGGCGGGCTTGGGCACGACCCAACCTTCTGACCACGCTTTGTCAATGATGGCGTGTTCGATGGACTTGATGCCCACTGCGTCGCCATTGACGTTCACCACGCAAGCGGCTTCGCAAGGGGCAGGGCAGATGCGGCCCGTGAACTCAGGAAAGTTGTTGGTGCTGTGCAGCACCTCGATCGCGTTTTTCCAATCGCCTTGGTACACCAAGTCGTTGAAGTCCGGAATGATGTTGTTGACTGGGCAGCCGTTGTTACAAAACGGTGTGCCGCAGTCCATGCAACGGGCTGCTTGTTTTTTGGCTTGGCCTTCGTCCAAACCAATCACAAATTCGTTGTAGTTTTTCAGGCGCTCTTTGACGGGCTTGTAGCCCTGCTCAAGACGCTCAATTTCCATGAAGCCAGTGACTTTTCCCATGATTCAAATCCTTTTGCTTGTACTTTGCGTTATTTGGCAGCGACGGCCTTCTTGGCCGATGCAGCGGGAGCCTTGGCAGTCTTGGCTGCATTCAACTCGCCCAAGGCACGCTTGTATTCGTTGGGGAAGACTTTGACGAACTTGGCGCGTGCGGTGCCCCAGTTGTCCAGCAAGTCACGGGCGCGCTTGGAGCCCGTCCAACGGTGGTGGTCTTCGAGCAACTTCTTGAGTTGCGCTTCGTCGGTTTGGTCGCGGTGCCAAATGGCGCGTGGCAGAGAGGCTTCTTGCTCGGCAGCGCTCAACACTTTTTCCATGGAAACCATGGCGGTGTTGCACTTCTTGTCGAACTGACCGTCTTCGTCGTACACGTAGGCCACGCCGCCGCTCATGCCGGCGGCAAAGTTGCGACCGGTTTTACCTAACACGGCCACCGTGCCGCCTGTCATGTATTCGCAACCGTGGTCGCCTGTGCCTTCGACCACCGCCGTCGCGCCAGACAAACGGACGGCGAAACGCTCGCCCGCCACGCCAGAGAAAAACGCTTCTCCGCGTGTCGCACCAATCATCACGGTATTGCCCACGATGATGTTGTTGACAGCTTCACCGCGGAAATCGATGCTGGGGCGCACCACCACGCGGCCACCTGAGAGGCCTTTGCCGGTGTAGTCATTGGCGTCACCAATCAAGTACAGCGTGAGCCCCGAGCACAAGAACGCGCCGAACGATTGACCGCCTGTGCCTTCGAGTTGGATACGGATGTTGTCGTCTGGCAAACCTTCGGGGTGCACCTTGGTCACCGCACCTGACAACATTGCACCGACTGAGCGGTTGACGTTGCGGGCGACCTCCATGAACTGCACCTTCTCGCCGCGCTCGATGGCAGGTTTGGACTTCTCGATGAGCTTTTGGTCGAGTGCCTTTTCCAAACCGTGGTCTTGCTTGTCCACGTGGTAGCGAGGAATCTCTGGGCCCACTTGAGGCACAGCCAGCAAGCGCGTGAAGTCAAGGCCAGAGGCTTTCCAGTGCTCAATGCCATGGCGCATGTCGAGCAAGTCGGCACGGCCAATCATGTCGTCGAATTTGCGGATGCCCAACTGCGCCATGATTTGACGCACTTCTTCTGCGATAAAGAAGAAGAAGTTGACAACATGCTCAGGCTTGCCTGTGAACTTCTTGCGCAACTCTGGGTCTTGGGTGGCCACGCCCACAGGGCAGGTGTTGAGGTGGCACTTGCGCATCATGATGCAGCCTTCTACCACCAACGGTGCGGTGGCAAAGCCAAACTCATCAGCACCCAACAATGCGCCAATGGCGACATCGCGGCCTGTTTTCATTTGACCGTCGGCTTGCACGCGGATACGACCGCGCAAACCGTTCAACACCAAGGTTTGCTGTGTTTCGGCCAGACCGATTTCCCAAGGGCTGCCGCAATGCTTGATGGACGACCAAGGCGAAGCGCCTGTGCCGCCGTCGTGACCCGCGATCACCACATGGTCGGCCTTGCACTTGGCCACGCCTGCGGCAATCGTGCCCACGCCGATTTCAGCCACCAGCTTCACGCTGATGTCAGCGTGTGGCGCCACGTTCTTCAAGTCATGGATGAGCTGCGCCAAGTCTTCGATGGAGTAAATGTCGTGGTGGGGCGGAGGCGAAATCAAGCCCACACCGGGCACGCTGTAACGCAGCTTACCGATGTACTCGGACACTTTCGCGCCGGGCAACTGACCACCTTCACCAGGCTTGGCGCCTTGGGCCATCTTGATCTGGATTTGGTCCGACGAAGATAGGTATTCGGCCGTCACACCAAAGCGACCCGAGGCCACTTGTTTGATGCGTGAGCGCAGGCTGTCGCCCGCTTCCAGAGGCATGTCCACTTCTACCACGTCATCGCCGATGACGCTCTTCAAAGTCTCACCCTTCTTGATGGGGATGCCTTTGAGTTCGTTGCGGTAGCGCGCAGGGTCTTCACCTCCCTCACCCGTGTTGGACTTGCCGCCAATGCGGTTCATCGCCACGGCCAAGGTGGCGTGCGCTTCGGTCGAGATCGAACCGAGTGACATCGCGCCCGTTGCGAAACGTTTGACGATCTCGGTCGCAGGCTCCACCTCGTCCACGGAGATGGCTTTGGCGGAGTCAATCTTGAACTCGAACAAGCCGCGCAAAGTCAGATGACGCTTGTTTTGGTCGTTGACGATTTGTGCGTACTCTTTGTACGTGCTGAAGTTGTTGGAACGGGTGCTGTGCTGCAACTTGGCAATCGCATCGGGCGTCCACATGTGCTCTTCGCCACGGGCGCGCCACGCGTATTCACCGCCTGCGTCGAGCATGTTGGCCAGCACTGGGTCCTCACCAAACGCGGCCTTGTGCATGCGAATGCCTTCTTCGGCCATTTCAAAAATGCCGATGCCTTCGACGCGGCTCGGTGTGCCAGTGAAGTACTTTTGCACGGTTTCGCTATTGACACCAATGGCTTCAAACAACTGCGCGCCGCAGTAAGACATGTAGGTCGACACGCCCATCTTGGACATGATTTTCGAAAGACCTTTGCCAATGGCTTTGATGTAGTTGTAGATCGCTTTGTCGATGGACAAATCTGCCGGCAAATCTTTGTGCAAATTAGCCAATGTTTCGAGGGCGAGGTAGGGGTGCACGGCTTCTGCGCCGTAGCCTGCCAACACGGCGAAGTGATGCACTTCGCGCGCACTGCCTGTCTCCACCACCAAACCGGCGGTAGTGCGCAAGCCTTCGCGCACCAAGTGCTGATGAATCGCAGACAAAGCCAACACAGCAGGAATCGCCACTTGTGTGGGGCCGACGGCACGGTCACTGATGATGAGGATGTTGTGGCCGCCTTTGATGGCGTCCACCGCTTCGGCACACAGCGAGGCCAGCTTGGCCTCCACGCCATCGTGGCCCCACACCAGTGGGTACGTCATGTCGAGCGTCGCGCTCTTGAACTTGCCGTGGGTGTGTTTTTCGATGTCACGCAACTTGGCCATGTCGCTGAAGTTCAGCACCGGCTGGCTGACTTCCAAACGCATGGGTGGGTTGACTTGGTTGATGTCGAGCAAGTTGGGCTTGGGGCCCACGAACGACACCAAAGACATGACGATGGCTTCACGGATGGGGTCAATCGGTGGGTTGGTCACCTGCGCGAACAACTGCTTGAAGTAGTTGTAGAGCGGTTTGTTTTTGCTGGACAACACAGCCAAGGGGCTGTCGTTGCCCATCGAGCCAATGCCTTCTTCGCCGTTGATGGCCATCGGTGCCATCAGAAACTTGATGTCTTCTTGGCTGTAGCCAAACGCCTGTTGGCGGTCGAGCAAAGACACATCGCTGGCTTGGGCGGCTTCGCCTTCGTGGCCTTTGACATCGTCGAGCTTGATGCGAACGTTCTCAATCCACTGCTTGTAGGGCTTGGTGTTGGTCAGGCCAGCTTTGAGTTCGTCGTCGTCGATCATGCGACCTTGTTCGAGGTCAATCAAGAACATCTTGCCAGGCTGCAGACGCCACTTGCGCACTATTCTGCTCTCTGGCACCAGCAACACGCCCGACTCAGAACCCATGATGACCATGTCGTCGTCGGTGATGCAGTAGCGTGAAGGGCGCAAGCCGTTGCGGTCGAGCGTGGCGCCAATTTGACGGCCGTCGGTGAACACGATGGAGGCAGGGCCATCCCATGGCTCCAACATCGCGGCGTGGTATTCATAAAATGCCTTGCGGCGCTCGTCCATGGTGGTGTGGTTTTCCCATGGCTCTGGGATCATCATCATCACAGCTTGGCTGATGGGGTAGCCCGCCATCGTCATCAATTCGAGGCAGTTGTCGAAGGTGGCCGTATCAGACTGGTCTGGGAAGCTGATGGGATAGAGCTTTTTCAGATCGTCGCCCAACACAGGCGAAGACATCACGCCTTCGCGGGCCTTCATCCAGTTGTAGTTGCCCTTGACGGTGTTGATCTCACCGTTGTGCGCCACATAGCGGTAAGGATGAGCCAATGGCCACTCGGGGAAGGTGTTGGTTGAGAACCGTTGATGCACCAAGCCGAGAGCAGACACGCAGCGCTCGTCGGTCAAGTCGCGGTAATAAGTACCGACTTGGTCAGCCAGTAACAGGCCTTTGTAAATGATGGTGCGACTAGACATGCTGGGCACGTAGTACTCTTTGCCGTGCTTCAGGTTCAAGTGCTGAATGGCGGCGCTGGCTGTTTTGCGGATGACATACAGCTTGCGCTCCAAGGCGTCTTGCACGATCACGTCGTTGCCACGACCGATGAAAATTTGACGGATGACGGGCTCTTTTTCACGCACGCGTGGCGACATGGGCATGTCGAGGTTGACGGGCACATCGCGCCAGCCCAACAACACTTGGCCTTCGGCCAACACAGCACGGTTGAGCTCTTGCTCACAAGCCAAGCGTGAGGCTTGTTCTTTAGGCAAGAACACCATGCCCACGCCGTACTCACCCATGGGGGGCAAGTTGACCCCCTGCTTGGCCATTTCTTCGCGATACAAGGCATCGGGCAACTGAATCAAGATACCTGCGCCATCGCCCATGAGTGCGTCTGCACCCACGGCACCCCGGTGATCGAGATTCTCCAAAATTTTGAGCGCTTGACCCACGATGGCGTGGCTCTTATGACCCTTGATGTGAGCTACAAAGCCCACGCCACAGGCGTCATGCTCGTTGGATGGGTCGTACAAACCCTGGGCTTGCAGTTGTGCTTTATGGGCAGCCGTGATCATGGCGCATTCCTCAAAAATTCAGCAGGACTAGGAGAATACTGCATGGCAGCATCCATGCCAAGAAAATTAATTGGGGTCAGAACCCAATTAATTAAGACTGAACTTCTCTAATTATTTAATTAGGGACGGGTTTATTGCCCTCGCTGAATGGGCGCCCCGCCTTAGTTTTGACCAACCGCCTTTCAGTTTGAAGCTGTAAATCGGCCACAAAACGTTCATCCCCCAGCGCCCAACCACTGAGCGTGGCATCGGTCAATGCACCCTGCTGGTCGGCACTGATCCCAGCGCGCCCCAATTCGGCGTACGCCGCTTCACGCGCAAAAGGTGTGTTGCCCAAACCCCAATACAAGGCATGCGGTGTGATGAGCCGGTCAGTGCGACGCCCTGTGTAGTGCGCGTAACTGGACCACGCGTAATCCTCAGGCTGCGCCACCATCTGGGCGCGCACGGGATTGAGGTCAATGTAGGCCATGCACGCCAGCAAATAGCGATCCGTTTGAATCAGGGTGGAGCGGTAGCGCCCCTCCCACAACGTGCCCGTACGCGCATGCATTTTGTTGAACATCTGCACATAGCTGCGGCCCACGGCTTGCATCATCTTGGGCAGGGCAAGGTCTTCTTGCGGAGTGAGCAGCAAATGCAAGTGGTTAGTCAGCAGCACATAGGCATGAATGTCCACCTTGTGCGCACGACTTTGTTCGAACAGCAAGTCGAGCATGCGCTGGTAATCCGCTGTGGTGCGGAAGATATCTTGTCGGTTATTGCCCCGCAGGATGACGTGGTGCGGGTAGCCGGTGATGGTGAGACGAGGGAGGCGGGCCATATACGGATGGTAATTGGGTTCTGACCCCAATTAACCTGGCCCCAATTAAGCAACTTTCGAATCCTTGCCTAAAAGGCTTAAACGCCTAAGGGGGGGTAACGCTGCCGCAGCAAATCTTCAATGCCAAACTCATGAAGCAGGGCCTGCAGGCGCTCGGCCGCACTGCGCTTTTTCTGCCCCGTGTATTTGGCCAAGATGAGTTCATTTTTCATGCTGTGCTCCCAGCCCACCAGCTCGGTCACCGTCACTTGGTAGCCCATGGCCTCTAGGTACAAACAGCGCAACACATTGGTCAACTGGTTGCCCATCTCGCGCGTGTGCAGCGGGTGACGCCACAGCTCGGCCAGCGGGGTGCGCTGCAAATTAAGCGCTTTGTTATGGTTGAGCGCACGCGCCAACTCGGCTTGGCAACACGGCACGAGCACCATGTATTTGGCTTTCTTTTGCAGGCCAAACGCGATCGCGTCGTCGGTGGCCATGTCGCATGCGTGCAGCGCAGTGACCACGTCCATCTGCTCGGGCAACGCATCGCTGTGTGCAGAATCAGCCACGCTGAGGTTGAGAAACTTCATGCGCTCAAAGCCCAAGTGCTGCGCGAGTGCTTTGGAAGACTCAACCAACTCGCTGCGCGTCTCGATGCCGTAAATGCTGCCCTGCCCCAAAGCCTTGAAGAACAAGTCGTAAATGATGAAACCCAAATACGACTTGCCCGCGCCGTGATCGGCCAAGGTGGGGCCTTGCTCGCTGACGGGCAGTTCTTTCAGCAACTTCTCAATGAACTGAAACAGGTGATACACCTGCTTGAGCTTGCGACGCGAATCTTGGTTCAACTTGCCGTCGCGCGTGAGGATGTGCAGCGCTTTGAGCAGCTCGATCGATTGACCAAGGCGCAGGTCAAGCTGAGAGCTGGGGTCTTGGGGCTTGGGCGTGGCGGGTTGGTTTTTGGTTTTAGTCATTGTTCTCTTCTTGTTCGCTCACTAGACGGATGGCCGTCATGACATCCACCACCTCAATACCCTCTTTCATAGGGTAAGTTTGCTCAACTGGCGCGACCAAAAGCTTTCGAACAGCAGCCAAGGCAGTTGCCGCCTGATAGAAGCCCTTAGAAACGCTGGGTGCACTAGAGCGTTTGACTTCAATAGTCCACCTCTGCTGGTTTCGGAATGTCAACACCAAGTCCACCTCTGCACCGTTGCTAGTGCGATAAAAACTGGCTTGTGCCTGCGGCGCTGCATTGATCAACTGTTCAATCACAAATCCTTCCCAGCTCAAACCCGCCACAGGGTGACCCAGCACCGCATCCAAGTTTGATAAACCTAGCAACGCATGCACCAAGCCACTGTCGCGCACATACACCTTGGGCGAGCGAATCAAACGCTTGCCTACATTGCCGTGCCATGCAGGCAAGCGCCGCACCAACATCAAATCACACAGCAAGTCGATGTATCTGCTCACGGTTTGGCCACTGATGGCCAAGGCGGCCGCCAACTTGGACTGATCCAATAGCTCACCTTGGTGATGCGCCAGCATGGTCCACAACCGCCTCAAGGTAGTGGCGGGTATACGGGGCCCAAGTGCTGGAATGTCTTTTTCCAAATACGTTGAAATGAACACCTCACGCCAAGTGATGCTATTCGCATCGGTTTTGGCCAACCAAGACAAAGGAAAGCCGCCGCGCACCCACAAGGCATTGAGGTCAGCGGGGCTGCCATTACCAGTAAAGATTTCTGATGCTTGAAGCGCTGGCAGATCTACATAGGCCACCCGCCCAGCCAAACTTTCGCTGGACTGTTGCAACAAAATCCCTGTTGCCGACCCCAGCAACAAGAAATGCCCGCTGGTTTGGCCCATGCGACGACGCTGGTCAATCACACCACGCAAAATACCAAACAAGGCGGATTCAAGGACGAAGTGCAACACGCTTTAACGAGGCATGGAATACCTCGTGAGGTGTCTTGAATCCTAGTCGCTTTCTGGGGCGGTGATTCAATCGGTTTTCAATCATAGTCAATTCCTCATCCGTCACGGTT